>CAYGYA010000055.1:0-4703 GCA_964354085.1 uncultured Methanosarcinales archaeon | reverse complement strand
CAAAATTAGAAATCATTGCTTTGCCTTCATCAGCAATATACTTAAATACGGCAGTAGAGCGTGAAACATCTGTTGGCCTTAATCCTAAGGCAATCAACTGGCTGGTGTTGATTTGCAACCCATAATTAAGAACAAAAAAGAATAACAATACCCCGAGAATGAAAAAAACATACCACTTAGCAATTGGAATGTCAAATTTCATGCCAAGATAAATCGCCCAAACGGGAATAATCAGCCTGAACCACAGAACCCAATCATACAAAGTAGTTGTCCCAAGAAGAGGAATATCAGGCACATAAGATAAAATCAATGGAAGAGCTACACAAAAAACACTTATACCAATCAGCCATCCGATAGTTGAGCTGTCAAACGCATCTGCTTTTCTAAAGGCAAAAATTGCAAAAATGGTGAGAAGCGTATAAAGAAGCAAAGAGACAAGAATTAAAATTTCATCATTCATGCCAAACAATAATAAAGCTACAATAATACCATGAAAGAATACAGCAAGCCAGAATAAATTAATTACGGATTTGGGAGTTTCGCCATGCATTCTAGCACTAGCCTTACCGGTTTGTGTTGCAAGCCTAGTCATAAGACCGCTATCTGACTTAGCTTTTCGCTCCTCCGCCTCAAACTCTTTTAATTTTTTTTCATATTCTTTTTCTAGCACCCTATCTTTTAAGTCTTTCCAAGGTGGAGGATTACTCACAGGTCTTGCACTTCCAGGAGCGGGGGCTGGTCTTGGCCTAGCATCTGCTGGTCTTGAATTTAACACTCTTCCCTCAGCCTTTACCTCTTTAACCTTTTCAGCAGAAACTCTACCCTCAACCTTAACCTCCTTCACCTTTTCCGCCACAACTTTCTCCTCGGCATTTACCTCTTTAACCTTTTCAGCAGAAACTCTACCCTCAACCTTAACCTCCTTCACCTTTTCCCCAAATTCCTTCTTTATTATAGTATCAACCTTTTTAACTTCCTCAGCTGTTTTTTTCTCTATTGAGATTGCTGTCTTTTCTCCCCATATTTGTCTGTGCCTTTCTGCGGATTGAATAGCCCATACTTGATCTTTATCTTCACGTGCTAAAACATCAAATTCTCCAGGGCTAAAATAATTTAATATATCAATGGGGTCTTTTTTTTCAATATGTTTTAGGCACTCCTCTACTTTCTTATGAAGAATATCTCTCACTATATTCTGAAAAAGAACAGGAGCAGCCATAAAACGTCCCGTATCCTCTGTTTTTCTAATCTCAAGAAGAATCTCTTCAGCCATCTTTTTAATTTTCTCACGCTCACTTTCACTTATATCAGAGTATCCATAAAAGTCTTCAACCCTTTTTCTTTGTTCTTTTTCAGCCAATTCCATTGCAGATCCGATTTCTTTAATATGGTCTTTTAATTTATCTTTGAACCTCTCAACCATCAGAATCTGCTCCTCTTTTTTGTACAAGAATGCTTAGTACTCAATTGTTTTAAATCTCTCAAATAACATCCACTCTTAGCTCAACAACATCAATAGGATCGCTCTGTGGCATTATCTTTATGGAGTTCTGTCCTGCAGTAATAAATTCAGGGTCTATATCCCCCTGATAAATAATGTCCTGGGTTTCAAAGTAATTCTTAAAGCCGTTAATCTCAACATTTCCTCGCTTAATGCTTGTTGAATCTGCGAATCTGAGAGTCATCACAAGTATTCTCTGGCCATAGTACATCTCATCAAACAATTGCGCCGGCACATTCACGTAAAATACTGGCTGGCTGGTTTTTTTAGGTATTACTATGAGCTTGGGCATGTCTAGGAGAAAAGAGCCTGAATTAGTAGTTGCAACCAAGGCATTATCTCCTGGCTTTAGAAACTCTTGGCTTACTTCAACCCTGCTCTTAACGCCGCAATCAGGGTAGCCTGTGTAGATTACTCTATTGTTGATAAGTATCTGGACAAGCCCTGCTTCTTTTGGGGGGCAGTCTGGAATGAATTCAAAAAGTGCTTTGTCAAGATTTTCATATTCAGATGTAGAAAGTGAGAAATGCCTTTCTGAGAATGCTCCTGAATAATCAGTTACTCTAGCTGATATGAGCACGTTCTCTAATTCATACTCATTGAATTTCCAGAAAGCAATCCCTCCAAGGTCTGAGACAGAGAATACCAGGTTATTTTTTTCCTTTAAATAATCTGCTGGCAAAGTAATGGGAGTAGGGCTGCCTTCTTTTATCTCTCCATCAAAAAGATCATAGTCATTGAGCTTTATTATAAGCCTGCCAGACTGCTTTTTAACATTAAATGACAATTTTAAATCTTTGGTTGTCTGAGAGTCATAGAAAAACACGATTTCTTTTGATGTGGTGCTGAAAACAGAATTCTTAACATATAAAGACTGGACTCTTTTTAGCTCATTGGCATTGGTGACTGTGAAAACTGTGAGAGAAGGCATAGTGTGCTCAATCACATCTGAACTTAGAGGATAAATCCTGCCTGGTGTTGCAGAAAATAACACACTTCTAACCCTCCCAGAACCGCCTCCGCCGCCTCCACTGCCAGAATCATCTCCAAGTAGCTCTGCCCTGTCCTGGGGGGAAAGGAAAAGGATGTATAGAACCATAAGAACTGCAATAAGAACTACAACAATGCCTGCCTGCGTCGCTGCTTGGCCTAGTTTAGATTTACAAATATGCATAATTCCCTCTTAACAATCAAGATATATAAATTTATTGGTTTGAGAAAAAAAACCACGACCCTCTGCTATTGTTAATAAATAAATTATGAGTGTATATAAACAAAAAATATTATATACTAACAAGAAAACCTGACTATCGGGATGCAAATAATCAAGAAGAATCTGAAACAAGGAGAAGTTGTGGTTAAGGTCAACAGCCCTGAAGACTTATGGTCCCTTAACCAGGTGATTGATGTAGATGACCTGATAAAAGGCAAGACAGAGAGGAAAATAAAACTTGGTGAAGGAGCAGAGGACAGAAAACAGGCAGTAGTGAAGAAAACTATTTTTATTGAGATAAAAGCTGAGAAAAAAGAGTTCCATAAATATTCTGATAACCTGCGGATAGGAGGAGTAATTACTCAAGGCTCTGAGGATGTGCCAAAAGGCAGCCATCACACTTTTGATATAGCCCCTGGAGACATAATCACCATTCAAAAAAAAGAATGGCCTAATTATCAGCTTGAAAAATTAAAATAAGCAACAGAAACAATAAAGACAAAAATCATACTTTTGATATTTGACAGGGAAGAAAGTATTTTTGCAATGCTCAAAAACCAGGGCTATGAAATCCTGACAAAAATAAAAGGAGATGTAGCAAAAAAAGGATTTGAAACAGGAGGAAAGGATTTTTACAAAGAGCTGATTGGAAAGCTAGAGGAGTATAATAAGAGATTTGAGCCTCAGAATATTATTGTAGCAAGCCCTAGCTTCTGGAAAGAATACTTGATGAAGGAAATGCCTCCTGAGCTTAAGGAAAAAATAACCCTTGCAACCTGTTCTGATGTTGAAGAAAGCGCTATAAACGAGGTTTTGCAAAGGCCAGAACTCTTAAAAGTGCTTGAGCATGACAGGGCTGCAAAGGAATTAAGCATGGTTGAAGAAGTGCTCAAAGCCATTGCGAAAAATGAAGCTTGCTATGGATTAAAAGAGTGCAAGGAAAAAACAGAGATTGGCGCAGTGAAAGAGCTGCTTGTAAGCTATGCTTTCATAAACAAGGCAAGAGAAGATGGCAAGCACCTTGAAGTTGAGAAAGTAATGAAATTAGCAGAACAAACAGGCGCTAGCGTACACATCCTTAGCACAGAAGAGGCAGAGCAAAAACTCAGGGGATTAGGAGGAATGGCCGGGATTCTAAGATGGAAAATGGAAAACTAGGTTTTACATTGACAAAAAACCAGGAAGATTTTTTGGAAAATTCAATAAAGTCAGTTATTAAAGACATTCTTGCAAAAAAAGAACTTAATAACCTGAATGAAGATTTTGTGTTAGAAAAAGTCAGTTCTTTTCTTGAAAAGCGCAAAGATATAAAAAATAAATTAGAGCAAACAGAATACTCAAAATTTAAGCGCTCAAAAGAGCATGAAGAAATAATAAAGAGAATAAGAACAGAACTGAGGGAAGTCTATGGTGTTTTCATACAAGATGATTACAAGAAAAGGTTTAAGCTTTTAGAAGAGCTAAAAAAAAATCCCTCATTAGAAAACCATGATAAAATCCTGGCGTTACATAAGTCCAGCCAGGAGAGACTGTCATATTATTCTGCGGTTTATAAGAAAATATTTGAGATTACGGGAACACCAAAAAAAATTGTTGACTTTGCATGTGGCTTAAACCCTTTTAGCTATCCTTATCTTGGCTGCAAACCAGAATATATTGCCTGTGACCTTGCTGAAAAAGACCTTGAATTCATTCAAGAGTATTTCTGGATAATGAACATAAATGGTTATATAAAAAAAGTTGATTTGATAAAAGATGAAGTTAGTGAAATAACAAAAGGTGCTGATCTGGTTTTCTTGTTCAAAACCCTTGATTCATTAGAAACTGTGAAGTGGGGCAATAGTGAAGTGCTTCTAACAAAAATAAAAGCTGAATGTATAGTTGTTTCTTTTTCAACCAAGAGCCTGGGGGGCAAAAAAACAATTAAAAAAGAGAAACGAGCATGGTTTGAAAGGGTGGTTAGAAAGCTTGGCTACAAAACCCAAATCT
>CAYGYA010000054.1:0-10306 GCA_964354085.1 uncultured Methanosarcinales archaeon | reverse complement strand
CATAGAGCGCTCCTGAGACATTAAGGTCAGTCCTAGCCAATACACCAATATATACTGCACTTCCGCCATTATATTTTAGGTAAATACTGCCACTGCTAGGGGTTTCTAAATATAGGTTTGAACCAGATGCTCCGCTAATATAAGGTATTGTGCCGGTTGAGGAAGAAAATCCATTTCCATAGATGGTTAATCCTACACCAGCAGATGTCACGCCTTTTAAACTTGCATTGTTAGTAATATTAAAGCTTCCATTAAGTTCAGAATCTCCGTTTTGCTCTATATATAATATGTCGTGGCCAGGATCATTTGCTGCTATGACTATTGGTATTAAGAATAATGCAACTATTGTGATAATTGTTATTCGCTTATTCCTATCATCTATTCTTGTTTTCATATTCTTCCCAACTGTACTATGTTCCCTCTCAGATACAACTCTCCTTTTAGCTGGTCAAAGTAGCCCAGTATGAGCCCAAACTTATTCCTCATAACAAGAGTATTGTACTGACTTGGGTTCAGAATTTCTTGGTTCTCGTAGATTTTTCCTTTCAAATAGAGGTTTCCTGTTTCTGAGTCAATCCATGCAGTCATTGTGTTTGTTTCACTGAACCCGCTTGTTTCAGTGAATCCGATTTGGAAGTCATTCTCCTTAGGATTGCCAGTAGCGTCTTGTATCAGGAGTCCTCTTATTATGAGATTGCCGAATCTTGTGAACACGCCCACAATTCCTCTTTGTCTGTCTTGCAATGGCAAAGCCATGCCTGCGAATGCCTGTTCTTCTAATCCTACAAAGCAGGTGCTAGGCCTTAAATTCAAGTCAGGATTGATGCAAGGGTCTGTTATTATCGGTGGTTCTGTTGTTATATTGGTTATTGGCGTTGTTTCATTTGTTGTTGTGTTTGTTGTCTGGTTGGTTTCTGTTGTTGTTGGTGTTATTGTGATTGTGAAGGTATTGCTGGTTACTAGCTTATCCCCGTCTGTCGCATAGATGTAAGCGGTGTACGTTCCTGGTGTTGCTGATGTTATTGTTAGTATGTTCTGGCTTATGGTTGCATTTATTTCTGGTATTTGGTTTATGTCGTATTGCACCAAGTCTCCTTCTGGGTCTGCGAAGTATTGGTTCAGGTCTAGGATTGTTGTCTGCCCTGAAATCAGGTTGATGTCTGGCATGTTCTGTGTTTGTATTGGCGCTTGGTTTTCTTTTGTTTGTGTTGTTATGATCTGTGTTATTGTCAGGGTTGTGTTTTCTGCTGTTTCTATTATTAGTATTGGGTTGCTGTTTTCTGCCAGAGTGCACGTTTCTATGCATAATTCTGAGAATTCGTAAGCACTGCTTTGCTCTGGCGGAGTTTCCGGTATTGGTTCTGGGAGCGTTTCTATTGGTGTGGTCTCATTCGTGACTGTGAAATTGGTTTCTAGCCTCAGTATGTTGTCTGGTAGCGTGATTAGCGCAATTGTTTGATATTCTCCTAACTCTTGCGGGGTATAGGTGTTGTTGTCTAGTTTTTGCGTTTGTTCTCCGTAAGAAACATAGAGCGATTTATTCTCTGTGTCTGGATTTATTGTTATTGTTGCTGTTTCTCCCAACACATAAATAGTCTTGTCAGTGCTTATGTTATAAGGCGGGGTTTCTTCTCCTATTACTTGGCCAGTTATTAGGTTCAGTGTTTTTGGGTTAACTATATTTGCTACCAGGTATTCTGTCCCATTTATCCTCAGCTTTACTTTTGCTGCTGTCCCTTCAAGTTTTCCGCTAATCCTCAAGCCTACTATATTATTTAGGGCTAGTTGTGTTTCTGTTACTTGGCTGAAGGTTTGGTTGTAATCAATTGTTTGCTGTATTTCTCGCGTTGCTGTTGTGTAGCCTGTCAGAGCTCCTGGAGTTGTGAATATTATTCCTATGATTGCTATTATCAGGATTATTGCTGTAGCGCTGAAGATAACAATTTTTCTTCTCCTAGCATTCTCTGTATTGATTTCATCTGCGCGGCTCGACTCTGGCTTTTCATCAGAAATATGTTCAGGAGTATCAACAGGCTCTCCAACAGGAGGCAATGGAGGTGCAAGTGTTTCATCCTTAGGAGGCTCTTGATTCCCTTCTTGATGTTTAGCTGGCTCTTGAGACTGTTCACTAGCTGGTGCCTGATATTTAGAGCTAGCCATTATATCTATATATACTGCATCCTGTCTTGCAGCTTTGATTAGCTTGTAATCCTCATTTCCCGGTTTTTGTACTTCTTGTTCAAGACTCATTTTTTAGTCAGGCCTAGTTTTTTAGCTATCTCTATTGTTTGTTCTGCTTCCTTTATTTTGCGAAGAGCATTCTTTTCAAAATGAGAAACTGCTGCTTGGCTTATGTTAAGCTTTTTACTTACATCTATCTGGATGAGCTTCTTGGCTCTTAATTCTAGAACTTCTATCTCTTTCTCAGTCAGCATTTAAGCTAAAACCTTCACCTATAACATTAATTAGTTATATAATTTCTTTCTATTATATTTAAATCTTTCGCTAAATTAAACCTTTTAATACATTAATAAGTTATACAAATTATTAGTATTATATTTAAATCTTTCTATTCCAACATTGAAAAACAATAAATACCCCTTCCTGTTCTTCAGTTGAATGATAAGCGATGCAAACAAAAACAAAGCATGTTTTTGCAGGTTCAGAAAATCAGTAATTTCTGAACCAAAGAAGAAAGACCTTGAAAAACAAGGCTACAGGCTAGTAGGAGAGCACTCGGCCATCAAGGTATGCCTATGGAACAAGAAAAGCCTGAGAGAACAAGGCACGTGCTATAAGCAGAAATTCTATAATATTAACAGCCACAGATGCGTGCAAATGACTCCAAGCCTGCCCTACTGCACCCTAAGATGCACCTGGTGCTGGAGAGACATAGAACACACCCTGCCAAAATGGATTGGCAAAACAGACTCGCCTAAAAAAATAATCCAGGGCTGCATAAAAGAGCATGTTAAGCTCTTGCAAGGATTTGGAGGAAATGAGAAGACCAGCAGCAAAAAATATTCAGAAGCCCAGAAGCCATTGCACTTTGCCATCAGCCTTGCAGGAGAGCCAACCCTCTACCCAGAACTTCCTGAACTTATCAAAGAGCTAAAAAAGCAAAAAATAAGCTCATTCCTGGTGACTAATGGAACAAACCCTGAGATGCTGGAGAAACTAAAGCAAAGCCCACCCACCCAATTATATATTACTCTGCCAGCGCCAAATGAAGATGCATTCAAGCATAACTGCTCTCCTCTTATTAAGGATGCTTGGAAAAAAATACTTGAGTCATTAAAAATAATGAAGCAATTGAATAATATAACCAGGACAACCATCAGATTAACTGTTGCAAAAAAGGTTAATATGCTTGACCCAGAAGGCTATGCAAAGCTGATAAAGATTGCAGAGCCAACTTTTCTTGAGATAAAAGCATACATGCACGTTGGCTACTCAAAGAAAAGGCTGGAATATGAAGCCATGCCCTTGCACGATGAGATAAAAGATTTTGCAGAGCAGATTGCAAAGCACACAGGCTATAAGATTGTTGATGAGCAGCCAATATCAAGGGTTGTTCTGCTGATGAAGAAAGACCGAAAAGACAGAAAGTTGAAATTCTAGATCTCAATTAATTTTCCATCAGGCCCTGGGTTAATGATTGTTGTCTTGCCAATCTTGTCCTTGACACCAGCATTCTCGTGCAAATGGCCGCAGACCACAAGCAAAGGCTTTTCTTGCCTGATAAAGTCCCTGAAACTCTTGCTGCCAGAATGCTCACCCATTACCAGGTCTGTCTTGTTGCCATAAGGAGGAGCATGAAGCATTAAGATAAGCTTTTTGCCAGGTATTCTTTTTTTCAGCCTAATTGCGAATTTCTCAAATTTCTTGTCTCTTAAAGAGAAGCCTCCTCCACCCCAGCCAGCAAAGAATATGTTCTCAAGCTCGTAAACTTCCTTATGAAGATAAACAAGATTCTTATAATGCTTGCACATTAACCTAAGCTTTTTTTCTCCCTCGTGATTGCCGGGTATTATGAGGACTGGCTTGTTAAAGCTGTTAATCTCGTGGAGTATTAATCTCATATGATTCTCAAAAACAGTAATGTCTCCTGCGCACAGGACAAGGTCTGCTTTTGCTGCTTTCTTCTTCAGTTTTCTCAGAGAGCGCATGTCTCCGTGAGTGTCCACAAAAGCCAAGAGCATCATATTAATTTATGATTTTATTAAAGGTATTTAAATGTTTAGCATTAGAATTAGTGTGTGCTTAAAATCAGAGCATATAATAATCTTCAAGAATCACAGTATCCAACGCTTCAAGGTTCTTAACCTTGTAAAGCCTTCCCTCGCCTATCTCAATTATTTTTTTTGCGAGCTTTTCACCATCTTTATCAAGGTTTATACCGACAATAGATATGGTTATACGCTGGTCTCTGGCAATGCTCACTGCCTTGAGAGTTTCTTCTTCTGGCTTCTTTCCCTTGGTAGGCAACACATCAGTCAAAAGTATCAGGTGCTTTGTCTCTCTGTTGTTGCTGAACATCTCAAGTGCTTTCTGGATTGTGGCTGCAATATCTGTCTCAGCCCTTGCCCTGATAGTTGTTATGCTCTTAAGAATCTCTTCAAAATCAAGGGTTGGCAGGACAACCTTCTTTACTTCTTCTCCAAAAACAATAAGCCCGACTTTGTTCCTTTCGTTAATTGCCTTGTAAGCAAGTGCAACACCTGCTCGTTTGCCCATGCTAAGCTTTTCCCCTTTCATGCTGCCGCTGGCATCAAGAGCATAAATAATGCTTATGCCTCCTTTTTTTTCTCTCTCAAAAATGCGAAGATCCTCTTTTAACAGCTGGCTATGCTGCCTTCTGATAGCAGTCTTAACGCTCTGCCTTATAGCAATATCCCTGTACCTGGTCTTCTTGTAATTAACATAATCTTTTTTGTCGCCGTAAATATCTTTTTTCTTCTCTTTTCTCTCTCCAAGCCCTTTTATCCTGAGCTTGTCAAGCTCTTCTGTGTAAAGAATTAATGAACTCAATCTTATGCCATTATCAGTTATTTCCCCATCTTTATTTATCAGCTCTTCTTCTCTCAGCTTCTTGATGTTCTTCTCAATCTTCTGCCTTACTTCTTCCTGGAACTCTGGAATCTTAAGGTTTTTCTCAACAAACCTCGGGTCATAGCCTGTGAGCTTCCTGATAATAAATTCACCATAGAGCTGTTTTGCAAGCTTGTAATCATTGACCAGGTTCCTGAATATCAAGTCAGGCACAAAGCTAGAAAGGTTTTGGTTAATGCTCTCGCCAAGCAATTTGCCATTATCAATAGTGTCCTTGTCATTCTCAAGAACACTGTGCATTAGCTTGTCTTCTTTTTTTTGCTTTGCAAGCTTTCCAGAAAGCTCCTCTATGGGCTCAAGCTTGGCAACTTTTTCCTTGCCTTGCTTGTAATCAACAAACTCGTCGCTACCGATAATCACCTGGTTTGCCCATGAACTTCTCAAACTCTTCACGCACATAGTCTTCTGGTGATTTCAAGAATTTCACGCTGGGCTTAAGGCTAATCCTGTGGCTTAGAACAGAAACAATAACATCCTGAATATCTTTTAGTGTAACTTTCTTTCTTCCGTTAATCAAGGCATTGCTCTGGGCTCTTTCATAGATGCCAATGCTCGCTCTGACGCTCGGCTTTTTCTCAACATCATTATCAGCTCGAAGATCCCTGATGAAGCTAATAACCTGGAATAATAATTCTTGCGGAAATTCAAGAAGCTGCTTGCCTGATTTAGTCACGATCTCAACTTCAAGAGCAGCAGTATCCGGGTATTCCATGTATATAAGGTCAAACCTGTCAAGGAATACGTCGCTCAATGGCTCTGTGCTCTTATCATCAGGATTCATGGTTCCTATGAATAAAAAGCTGACATCAAAGTCAAATGAATAGCTGCCAATTGTGATTTTTTTCTCCTCAAGCACTTGGAGTAATGCATTCTGCAGTTTCTCGCTGCACCTGTTTATCTCATCAAAGAATAATATGCCCTGGTTGGCTTTGAAAATCTTTCCTGGGCTAAAAGCTTCAACACTAAGAGGGCCGTACTTTAATGCTTTGACAGGATCAATATCTCCTATTAAATCCTCTGCAGTCAAGTCAGGAGAGCCCTGCACTCTGACAAATAATTCCTTGCCCTTAAGAGTCTTGGTTGTAATCTTTTGCTTCTTGCCTTTTTTTTCAAGGCATTCTGGGCAGCAAGGATTATCAACACTGCAATTAAAGCTGCAGTCGCAAACATTTTTCTCAGGCATTAGTCTTGCAACATTTTTTGCAAGGGTTGTCTTTCCAATACCAGGCTGGCCCACCAAAACCACATGGCGTTCCATCAGGAGAGCTGATTTTAGCTGAGCCTTAACTCTATCCTGGCCAAGAATGTCCTCAAATTCTGTTTCCATCAGGTTTTTCCTGAATTTTTCATTAAGCATATAGAGCCTGCGGGAAAGAATTAGGAGTTTATAAAGTTTTACCCTGCTCTGATGCAGGTTTTTCAGCATTTTTCATCTTAAATACTAGCATCATTAGCATTAGCCAGAATAATCCGAGGGCGAAGCCTCCTATTACGTCTGTGAGCCAGTGTACATTCAGGTAAATCCTGCTGAAGCCAATCAATAACGCGAGGAATATGCTCGAGATTATGAATACATGTTTCAAAAGCTCTTTCTTAATATCATCCTTAAAGAGATAGATGAGCAATGAGAAGAAGACTAATGCCACTGTTGCGTGGCCACTTGGAAAAGCATAGCCAGATGTCTGGACCAGACTATTCTCAGGCCTTTGCCTGTGAACAAGGATTTTGAGCAAGAGCTCAAGAATTAGCGCTCCAGCCATGCTGACACTAAATAATAATGCGTGGCGCCATCTTTTTTTATAAGCAAGAAAAGCAAAAACAAGAATAGACAAAGTAACCATGCAGGCTGTGCCTCCTATGTTTGTGATGACTAGCATTATTTTGGTTAGCACAGGATTATGAATCAAGGCTGCTTGCTTGTTGACTAATAAGTCGAACTGGGTAATTATTTCTATCATTTATTAATCCTCATAAAAGTAACTTACCATATTAAAATAAGAACTAATATAAATCAGTATTGTTTGTGTATAACCCATCATGGGCATAATATCAACTTTCATAAACTTTGTTATGAACCTTGACAAGTTCTTGATTTTGATTATTGACAAGTTCGGGTCATGGTCTTACCTGATAATATTCTTTGTAATCTTTCTTGAGACAGGGCTTGTTTTCACTCCTTTCCTCCCAGGTGACTCATTATTATTCGCAGCTGGCGCACTAGCATCTATTGGTGCTTTCAACATTATTCTGCTCTTTATTCTTCTGGCAGTCGCTGCTGTTCTGGGGGATAGTGTTAACTATGCAATAGGCCACTTTATTGGTGAGAGAATATTTTCCTGGAAGATTAATTTCATAAAAAAACATCACCTTAACCGCACTCATCAGTTCTTCGAGAAGCACGGGGGAAAAACAATCATCATCGCGAGGTTCATCCCTATTGTCAGGACTTTCGCCCCTTTTCTTGCAGGTGTTGGCAGAATGAAATATTTAAAGTTCCTTTCATACAACGTAATTGGTGGGGTGCTCTGGGTTGCTGCTTTCCTGGGCGCAGGCTACTTTTTTGGTAACATTCAGTTTGTGAAAAATAATTTTTCTCTGGTTATACTGGCAATTATCATCATATCCCTGGTGCCGACTGCCATAGAGATTATTTCTCATTCAAGAAAAAGCAAAAAAGAGAAAGAAAAAACAGAGAAAGAAAAATTACAGAATAGTTAGGTTAATGATAGGATAAGAAGACTAATTCATTATTTGAATTGCTTTAACCCGTTCTTTCACATAAGCTTCCTTAATAAGGTCCTTAACCAGCTTTTCAGGAATCAGGTATTTTCTTTTTTCCTCAGCATAAAGCCGGTTATTCTTGGCATTGACTTTCTTGTGCTTTAGCTTGAACCTTTCAGCATCAGTTTTTTCCCTTACCGGAGGGCCGTACAAAGTTATTTTATCAGACAGTTTCTCTTTTTTTATTATAAAGTACAATAAGCTTTCATCAGGCTCAAACTCCCAACCAGATTCTATTATTTTGAAATCATTTTTCTTAAGGTTATTTTCAATGTGCTCAAAGCACTTCAGCACCTTTGTACCGACCACGTCCTCATTTCCTCCCAGAGGCTTAACCTTGAGCATCATAAGCCAGTCTTTGCCAGCTTTCGCCTTTGCTTTCACTGTTTTTACATCAATCTTTTTTATCACAAAAAACTCCTGGCTTGGTGAGCGTAGGAATCCCCTGGCTTTGTTTTTCAGAATATCAAATTTTTCTCGCGAAACAGCTGCTGCAGCATTCCTGTCAGGCTGTACAGGGTCAACAATGATCAACGGTGACTGTGTTTTAGCCTTGTTAAGCTGTTCCAGAGGATTTTTAAGATGATTCTCAATATCAATAATCACCCTGCTGCCCCAGACAGCTGCCTGCATTAGCAATTGCTCAAAGCTTCCATAATATATTATTAGCATGTCAACCACATGGCCTGAAAAGCCATTTATGTAGCTCTCTGCCCCGTAAATTCCTGCTGATTTACAGAACTGCTTAGCCAATCTTACCTGGTCTGCAAGCTCGGGTTTTTGCTCAAAATGCTTTTTTGCATAGCCAACATGCAAAGGGCTCATGTCAGTAACATTAATTGCCTGTCTGTAATCATCTATCTTCAAGACAGGAATTATCTCGAACAGAAGATTCTGCTGTTTTTTCTTTCTTCTTAGCTGGAAATAATCCCTGCTTCCATGTATTGATATTGGCTTGAGAGGCTCAAGTGCTTTTTTCAGCAAGCCAGAAATATCCTTGTCCTTGTAAGAATAGTCAAACCTGACAAACAGGTCAATGTCAAAGTCATTCTTCAGGATTGTTCCCTTGGCATAGCTTCCTCCTGCCATGCACTCAGCCTTTATATTGTTCTTCTTGAGAAGAGCATTGATTTCTGCTATGGTTTCATCTGCCTCTGCGAACTCTTCTTGCTCAGGCTTGATATTCTCTATCGCCTTTTCAAAGATTTCATTTATCCTGCTGATACTATCCCTTGCCATCAAGGCTAATAATGCGCTGGTTTATTTAAATTTTCTTGATAACCCCAAGGATTTAACATTTTATCTTTCTTGACACAAAAAATTTATAAACATATGTTTAAATATATAGCCTAAGGTAAAAAAGAGGGTGATTTAATGGTTTCAAATTTTTTTGAAACCCCAAAAACAAGCAAAACAGAGTTTTGCTGTTCTCGGAAAATCTTGGATTTTCTGGGACAGCGAACTATGTTCGCTTGTTCCACCAAACATGAGTTTGGTGAAATCCTCGGGAGTGATTTTTGATGGATGCTTTGCTGGTCTTGACCAATATAGCAGTTCTTTTGTTACTGGGCTCGCTTTGCTCTGCGCTGGCAAAAAAGCTCAGGATATCTGATGTCCTGGTCCTGCTCTTGCTGGGCCTTGTTATTGGCAGGATTTCGTATAACAGCCAGTCATTGTTTGCTTTTGACAATTCATTACTGGTTGCAATAGGCGTTCTCGCCCTCATAATGGTTGTTTTTGACACTGCCTCGAGATTCAGGCTAAAGGAGCATAGCGCCTTTTCACCCCAGGCTTTCAGGATTACAGGGCTTTTTGTGCTCTTCAACATTCTTTTAGTTCCCTTGTTCTTTTCCCTGGTTTTCTTTAAAGAGATTAACCTGATGAGTGTTCTGCTCTCATTAATATTTGCTCTTGTTGTGATTGCCACTGACCTTGATGCAGTTCTTGTAATGCTCAAGGATTATGCAGGCCAAAAAGCAAAAAGCCTGCTTAGTCTACTACAGACAGAGGCTATTATTAGCACTGGTTTGGTCGTGATAATCCCTTTCATTATTATTGACATCATAAGAAATGTTTGGCTGCTGCAGACAAGCGCTTCTTCCTCTCCATGGAACTTGCTAATGCTCCTGCTTTTCCAGCTAATAGTGGGTATTGGCTCTGGCGTGGTTGTGGGCTTGATTGTGCTTAGGTCTTTGCAAAAGCTTTATTCCCATAACTTCTCATCTGTCAGCCTATTGGCAGGAGTGCTTATTGCTTACCTGCTTGCAGAGAACCTGGGAGGTAATGGCGCGCTCGCAGTAGCTGCCCTTGGCTTCTTGTTCGGAAGGTTTTATGTGAAAGAAAAGCCCAAGCTTCAGGAGTTCAGTTACATGCTCTCAAATTCTCTTGAAATACTGGTTTTTATTCTTCTAGG
>CAYGYA010000053.1:0-28631 GCA_964354085.1 uncultured Methanosarcinales archaeon | reverse complement strand
GATGCACTCACAAGCATTAATCGAGGACATGATGTTAATGAATCAATAATCGCAACAAGAACATTGAAAGACTTAGGGTTTAAGATTAATTATCACATGATGCTTGGAATGCCTGGCGTGAATTTTTTGCAGGATATAACTGGATTAAGACAATTGTTTGACAACCAGAATTTCAGGCCTGACATGCTAAAATTATATCCTTGCATGGTGCTGAAGGGAACAAAGCTTCATGATGACTGGAAAAAAGGATTTTACAAGCCATTAACAACAGAGCAGGCTTCACGACTAATCATGGAGTTCAAGCAGCATGTTCCTGAGTATGTCAGGATCATGAGGGTACAAAGGGATATACCCACAAAAATGACAGAAGCAGGAGTTGATATGACAAATCTCAGGCAGCATATTAGCGAAAGAATGCAGGAAGAAAAATTACATTGCAGGTGCATCAGGTGCAGAGAAATCAAGGATAAAGAAATCAAGGGAAAAGTTGAGCTTAAACTGAGTAATTATTTGGCCTCCGGCGGTACAGAGTACTTTATCAGCCTTGAGAATAATGACAAATTAATTGGCTTTTGCAGGCTAAGGTTTCCTTCGCAGAGCCTAAGAAAAGAGATTGGTGCAGACTCTGCCCTTATCAGGGAACTACATGTCTATGGCGCAAGCGTGAAGATTGGAGCAAAGGGAAAAGTGCAGCACAAAGGATTTGGCAAAGAATTGTTGCAAGCTGCAGAAAAGGTAGCAAAGCAGAACAAAAAAAATAAAATGGTGATTATATCAGGAGTTGGAGTGAGGGACTATTACAGAAAGCTTGGCTATGAAAAAGAAGGGCCGTATATGGTAAAGAAATTATGAACTGATAAATAAAGGAAATTAAAAATGGAACAAAAGCCTGATGTTGAGAAATTCGAGATTAAGCCTAAGTTCAGTGAGAGGTACAAGGCTATCCTTGGAGATAGATACGATGAGTTCATTAATATCTCAAGGTCTTACATCAGGAAAAGCATTCGCGTAAATACTCTTAAGGCAAGTGTTGAAGAAGTAAAGAAACGGCTTGACAAGAACTGGGTTCTTGAGCACATTCCCTGGTGCAAGGAAGGCTTTTGGATTGATTACCGCGCAGAGGATAAAGAAGACAAAAGATATGATATTGGCAATTTATTAGAGCACATGCTCGGCTATATTTATGTTCAGGATGCTGCTAGCATGATTCCTCCAGTTGTTCTTGAGCCATTGCCTAGAGAGATTGTTCTTGACATGTGCGCTGCTCCTGGCAGCAAGACAAGCCAGATGGCTGCAATGATGCAGAACTCTGGAGTGCTGATAGCCAATGATTTACAAGGCAGCAGGCTAAAGGCTTTGGGGATTAATCTTCAGAGAACCGGTGTGAGCAATGAACTCATAACTCAGATGCCTGGCCATAAGTTCAGGTTCATCAAATTAAAGTTTGACAAGGTGCTTGTTGATGCTCCTTGCTCAGGAACAGGAACAATTAGGCGCTCATTAAAAATATTAACCATGTGGGGTCCTGGTATGGTTAAGAAGATGGCTAGCCAGCAAAAGCAGATGATAGCCAGTGGTTTTGAAGCATTAAATCCAGGAGGAACACTTGTCTATTCAACCTGCACCATGGAACCTGAAGAAGATGAAGGAGTGGTTAGCTGGCTGCTTGATAATTACAAGGATGCAAAAATTGAAGATATAAAGCTTGATATCAAGAGAAGCCCTGCAATAACAGAGTTCGGAGGAGAAAAATATAATTCTGAAGTTGCCAAGTGCTTAAGAATATGGCCTCAGGACAATGATTCAGAGGGATTTTTTGTAGCGAAGATACGAAAACTCAAGAATAAATAACATTGGAGATTATTTTTTCTTATAATGCTCTTCTGCTTTTTTTACCATGCCAACATCAAATCCTCTTTGCTCAAATAATGGTGTCAGTTCTGGAAATTCATCATACAATGACCTTGAATCTTGCGTTGAGCCAAAAAATGCAACCCCAGATTCAGTCGAAAGCTCTTCGACAAGGTCAAGCACCCTTTCCAGGTGCCGCCTCGGATACTGATGCTCAAGTATTCTCATTGCATATTTTCTCAGGGTTCCCAGGTTGTTCTTTGTAAGCTCTTGCTGCTTGTCTTCAGCTTTTTTCTTTATTTCAATATAAACTTTAGCATCAATATAACAATCATGGCATCTGGCATACAGAGCTGCCCTGTCAAGTGCGCTTTGAATATCCCTTAATAAGTGCCCTTTTTCTGCTCGCTTCCTTGCTATGTCAAGCCATTTTTCTTTTAATTCCGGAGACAATTCCTCTAATGCCTGTTGGTAGATGCTTTGCATCATCTTTCCAAAGTATTTGAATATGCGCACATCATGCTCTGGCTTTATATAAGCTGGTGTAAAGGAAAAGATAGTGTAGCTGTCTTCAACAAGCCCGTTGTGCAGAGCATGTTTTTTTGCAGCTTTCACTTCTGTCTTAATTTCCGGGCTAAGAGATGCTGATGCTACTTTGCGCAACTCAGCATGTATCTCAGGATATTTTTCTTCTACAAGCCCGAATTGCCTTAATAGCTCATTGCATTCATTAACGCGCTCAGCCAGGGTTAAGGATGGAAATCCTTTAAGTTTCGCCTTAAGAAACCTGCGTTCTGCCTTGACATCAATAGCTGGCTTTTGCTCTTCTTGGTCTTCCATTTTTCGCATCTTTTTCTTGAGCACCAAAGTTTTTAAATCTTTGCTTTTTTAACCACTTGAGAATTTATACAAACAGATTTCACGGAAATCTGGTATCACAAAAAACCAGAGTTTTTTGAGACACAAAATCAGAGATTTTGTTGAAGGTATTAGTATGGGACATTCCTATCGGAAGTCCCATTCCATATGAATATAAAAAAGAGAAGTTTTTACTTTCTAGCTTTCTCTAATTTTCCTTTTAGAAGCGCGTCAAGGCTCTGGTCATTAACCTTTATGACCTGCCACCTGACTCCTGGAATGTCTCCCTTTGACCTGCCCATGGCTCCGCCAATGCACTCAATCAGAACTTCATCGTGCTCGTCAATCATCTTGATTGCTCCGTCTCCAGGGCAAAAGGCAGTCACCTGCTTGCCATTCTTTACCAATTGCACTCTTACGCATTTTCTCATGGCAGAGTTTGGCTGTTTTGCCTCAAGCTGTACTTTCTCAAGGACAATACCTGAAGCCATGCTTGCTCCTCCAAGAGGATCGTGCTTCTTTTTTACATGTTCAGCTCTCTTGACAAACCATTTATAGTGCCATCTGGCTCCCTTGCGCCTATTACTAAGCCTTTTTGCTGAATTTAATCCTTTGCTTTTCTTGCTCATGTTACTCCTCTCATGAATTATGAATGATTTTTAAATGTTTTGACAAAAACGCGTGCTAGGCACGCCTTTTTATACAACTTTTATCTCCTGCACTGTGAAGTACTTGCTGGCTATTTTCTCAAGGTTCCTTAGGTTCTGGGCTTTTATGCCTATTATTAAACCTTTGGTTTTTGTGTCAGCTCCTGTGACTGTGATTATATCATCTTCCTCCCTAACGTCAGTTACCCTAAGCGGCGCTAAGTAGTTGGTTATGAACTGCAGCCTGTTAGGGTTGAACTCTACAATCTTGACCTTTCTCTTGAGCATCTTCTCAAGCTTGACAATATTCATCTTGTTCTTTCCAAGAGCCTTGCCCATCTCTCCCTCATCTACCAGGAATACGAGCTTTTCCCTGTCAAAAAAGCAGTCCTTAAGCTGGGCATGAGTTATATTATCGAACAGCGCCATGAGTTTCAGAAGCTCTGTGTCAAATGTTATTTTTTGGTCAGTCATTTTTTTAGAACCTTTATTTTTAGAACAAAAATAATTTTTTATTTTATCCCTCGCTTATTTATCGAATTTTCCCTTTTCTTTCTCAGTCAAGTGTTTCATGCCAATAGCTGATATTGAGAATGGCTTTTTGCAGACAATCCCAAGCTCATCATTCGGTATGCCGAGCTTTTCAATCTCAACTTTTGATAATGAAGAATAATACTCAACATCCTTTATGAGCGTAGCAGAGGCATTGCTTGCCAGGAATATCTTGACAAGCTCCTTGTTCTTCAAGGCTTTTAACACTCTGTCTGATCCTATTATTAATGCACTGCTCTTCAACAATTTCTTAATCTCATCAACACTCATGGTAATTCACCTAGAAACTTTAATCCTTATCTTTCTCCTTCTTCTCTTTCTTCTCGCTGTCAGTTCTTATCTTGGTTATAAGCCCTGGCAGGCCCGTTCCTATTGGCACTGGCTGGTTAATCATGACATTCTCAATAACGCTGTTAAGCTCATCAATTTCTCCGACAATGCTTGCATTAATAATGTGCTTTATTGGCGTCTCGAATGATGCTCTTGCAAGCACGCTAGGCTTTTCTTTTACAATCCCGTATCTGCTTACTCCAAGAACCCATCCCGACATGGTCATAGCATCAGAAACTAGCAGGATATGTCTTGTGTCAATCTTTATTCCCTGGTCATTAAGAACCTTTATTGTCTCCCTGATAATTGCTTCTCTTGCTGCTTCTATTCCAAAAATCTTTTCAATCTCAGCAATGCTGTTAGTCCTGGTCCTGTAAGTATCAACAAATGGGAGCTTGAGCACTTCCTTAAGGTTGCTTCCAGCAGTTACTATAACGTATTCATTCTCTCTCTTGACAGGCAATACCTGGGTTATTCCTTTTATGCCATTAATATAAACATCCTTTATTTTTTCCTTGAGTTTGTAAATCATGTTAAGAGCTTCGTCACCTGAAGTTTTTACTTTTATGCTTCCATCCTTGTCAAGCTTGATATCTGCTCCCTTAAGGCCTGTACTCTTGCTAAGAACTGCTGCAATCTTGGCAGCATTCATTCTCCTGTCCTTGAGCTCTTTTTCATCAAACTCAATCTTCATCTTTGTATCAGCAATATTAATGCTTATTTCCTTGATATATTCCTTGAGCTTGGTCTCTTTCAGGCTCTCAGCCAGCATCCTTATATCCTTTCCTTCTGAGTAAGGCTTTTTCAGGAATATCTCCATCATCTTGGTGCTTATCTCGCTCCTCGCATCCAGGATTTCAATCAGTCTTGGCAGTCCTGTTGTGACGTTCATCTCACTGACGCCTGCAAAGTGGAAGGTGTTCAAGGTCATCTGGGTGCCTGGCTCTCCAATTGATTCTGCAGTCACCAAGCCAACGCATTCTCCCGGCTCTGCAAGTGACTCCCTGTATTCAATGCATACTCTCTCAAGCACTTTTTTAAGCCTGCCAGCTGCAATATTATCTGGCAATTCCTTGTCCAGGTCTTCAAGCACCTTTTGTGGCAGCTTGTCCTTGAATTCTCTTAGTTCTGCTCTCATGTAACCTTTTGCGAAAAGCTTAACCAAAACACATTAAGGAGGATATTAACTTCGTTAAATCCTCCGAATCACGTTTCGTCTTTTTTTCGCAACCTCGTGTTTTATTTTTTTGATTTAAACTTAAAACTTAATTTATAGCGCCTCAACACCGGCGGGACTTACTAATCCTTATGTCCTGTTGTCCTTATTATGTGGCTGACATTTATTTTTCCGCCTTCGCTCTTGCTAACATCAACTCCGTCTTCTCCATAGGTGAACTGGACTATTCTCTTGCCAGCGTCACGAACAGTAAAGTCATACTCTACCCTGAAGTCCTGCATTGCATTAGCCAGTCTCCTATAAAGGTATCCTGATTTTGGAGTTCTCAGGGCAGTGTCCATAAGGCTGTCTCTTCCTGTCATTGCCATGAAGAAAAGTTCAAATGGCTCTAGCCCTTTCTTAAAGCTGTTCTTGACAAATCCTCTTGCACTGGCTCCGAGGTCTCCTTTTTTGAAACATGATAATGTCCTGTCCTGGTATCCTCTCCTGATTCTTCCTCCTCTCAATGCTTGCTGTCCTACGCATGCGCTCATCTGGGCAAGGTTTAGCAGGTTACCTTTTGAGCCTGATAAAATCATTATTGAAGTGTGTGAGTCCTCATCTGCATTCTTTGCAGCCAGTTCTCCTGTCTGGTTTCTCACCTTGTTAAGTCTCTCAAGTATTCTGAGTTCCAAGGTTTCTTTTATGTCTCTTCCTGGCAACATCTCAAGAGTTTTATTATGGTATTCCTGAATCATTTTCTTAACATCAGAGTCTGCTTCATTAATCAGCCTTGCAATTTCTTCTCTTGATTCTGGCTTTAAGTCAATATCAGATATAGGCATGGTAAAGCCATACCTGAACAGCACTTCTATGCCTAGCTTGTAAATCTTGCCAAGCATATCTACCATTTTCTTTGCTCCGTATTGCTTGTGCATGTTCCTGAGCAATAATCCTGAGCCTTCTCCAAGATTGTTCTTGTCAAGTATGCCTGTGATTAGTTTTCCTTCCTTAATCTCAACAATAGCATCAGGGTCTTTTATCCCTTCTTTGTAATGCCTTGCAAATCCCCTGAAATTAAAATCATCAGGCAATAATGCTGAGAATATTTCCTTTCCATTAAGCATGTTCTTGTTAGGTAGTTTTGAGAACTCATCAACTCCTGCTGCCACGAGCAAGTCAATTGCATCTTCTCTTGGCAGAGTAAGGTATTTTGTTAGCATGTAATTTCCAGTAATAGCATCCTGATTGCAGCCAATAATGCTCAAGCCATATCTTGGGCTGATAAGCTGGGTCTGAACTTCCATTAGTATCTCTGCTTCTGCCCTTGCTTCTTCTGTCTGAGGTATGTGCAGGTTCATCTCGTCTCCGTCAAAATCTGCGTTGTAAGGAGCGCAAACAGCAGGGTTCAATCTTAATGTGAGGCCAGGCAGGACTTTTACCCTGTGGCACATCATGCTCATCCTGTGAAGGCTAGGCTGCCTGTTAAACAAGCTAATGTCTCCATCCATTAAGTGCCTTTCAACAATAAATCCTGGCTGTAATTCCTCAAGCAGAGCTTCTTTTGTCTCATCTGTTATTTTCTTTCTCCTTCCATCAGGCCTAATAATATAATTAGCTCCAGGGTATGCCTTTGGTCCTTTTTTTACATAAGTTTTCAAATAATCAATGTTCCAGGTTGTGATTCTCTCAGGCACTGTGAGCTTCATAGCCATTATCATTGGCACGCCAACCTCGTTGATATTAAGCATTGGGTCAGGGCTGATTACTGTTCTTGCACAGAAGTTAGTTCTCTTTCCTGCAAGGTTATGCCTGATTCTTCCTTCCTTGCTCTTGATTCTTGCAGTCAATGTTTTAAGTGGCTGGCCACTCCTGTGCCTTGCTGGCGGCAGCTGAGCAACTTCATTATCAAAGAAAGTAGTAATATGATACTGCAATAAATCCCAGAGATCTTCTATAATTATTTCTGGCGCTCCTGCATTAATGTTCTCGAAAAGTCTCTGGTTAATCCTAACAATGTCTCCTAATTTATGAGTCAAGTCATCCTCACTTCTCTCACCTGTCTCGAGCGTGATGCTTGGTCTCATAGTTACTGGAGGGATAGGCAGTACTGTGAGCACCATCCATTCTGGCTGTGCGCTGGCAGGGTTAATGCCAAACAATGACAAGTGCTCTCTCTTTATCCTTTCAAGCCTGCTCCTAACCTCTATTGGGCTAAGCCTCTTGTCCTCTTCTAAGAAAGTGGTTGGCTTCTCAATCTTAATCTTGAACTGCTTTTCCTTGCAATGAGGACACTTGGTTATGGTCTTAAGGCTTGCTATTATTTGCTGCACTTTTCCTCTTTGCTCGTCAATACCAAACTCAAGTCCTACTTTTTCAAGCTCATCCTTCGCCTTGTTAATCTTATCATTAGGAATAAGGATGCTTCCACAAGCTCTGCAAGTGCATCGCAAAAGGTCGAGGACAATATTAACGAACTTGATGTGAATTACTGGTCGCGCAAGCTCAATAAAACCAAAGTGCCCAGGGCATTCTTTAAGCTTGCTGCCGCAAGTCTTGCACTTAAGCCCAGGATCAATAACTCCAAGCCGGATGTCCATCAGCCCTCCATCTACAGGGTATCCTTCTTTGTCATAAAGCTCTGGAGTGACGATCTTTGCAGATGCCATGTCCTTGATGAACTTAGGGCTCATCAATCCGAACTCGATCTTCTCAATTTTCTTGGATACTGTTGGTTCCATTGTTTTTTCCTGAATTTTTTAGTCGTTTAGGCCCGCCGCCGATTGAGGCGCCCTGAATTTCCAGTTTTGTTTTTTCGTTTTTAACTTAAACTTAATTTTGTGGTCCTCAAACGCCGGACTGGCTTACTAATATTTACTCTTCAACTTTAACTTCGGATAAATCGTCATGCTCTTGAACTCGTCAAGTATGAGTTTGAAAGCATAGCTTAGCTCAATATTGCTTATCTCAACATTCTCGCCGTCAATAGGGCAGTAGTATGAATTCTTTCTTGCATCATAAATTGCTACAAGCCCGCAGGTCTCGCATATTGGCACTTCTGTCTTGTCGCTGTCAAACCTTTCCTTGAGGAGCAGGCTTGCACCGTGGGCAACAAAGGTGTCTTTCTCCATTTCTCCCAGTCTTAATCCTCCTTCCTTGGCTCTTCCTTCTGTTGGCTGCCTGGTTAGAAGCTGGATTGGCCCTCTTGCTCTGCTGTGAATCTTGTTAGCTACCATGTGCTTTAGTTTCAGGTAGTACATATTTCCGATGTATATCTTAGCTCTGTACTGCTCTCCTGTGATCCCGTTGTACATGGTTTCTACGCCATTCTCTCTGAAACCCATTTTTAATAATTCCATCCTGACATCTGCTTCTTTTTCTCCTTCAAAAGTTGTGCCGTCAATCTGTCTCCCGCTAAGGGCTCCTGTTTTTGCTGCTAATAATTCTATCATGTGACTCACTGTCATCCTGCTTGGAATTCCGTGAGGGCTGAAGATGATATCAGGCTTTATTCCCGATACTGTGAATGGAACATCTGCTTCTGGCACTATGAGGCTTACTACTCCCTTTTGCCCGTGCCTTGAAGTGAATTTGTCTCCTATCTCTGGAATTCTTGGATCTCTGAGCCTTACCTGAACAAACTTGTTTCCTTCCTCGCTTTCTGTTAACATTACAAAGTCAACAAGCCCTCTTTCTCCGTGCTTTAATGCATTGCTTGATTCTCGCCTTGAAGTTGTTGCGAGGTTGTACTCTTCAAGGCTGCTAAGGAATCTTGGAGGACTGGTTTTTCCAATGATAACGTCTCCTTCTTCAACAACTGCTTCTGGATAAATGATTCCGTCTTCCTCGAGGAATCTGTAATCATGCTCTGTCCTGTAGCCCTTGGCATCCTTGCTAGGAACGCTTATCTCGTCTGTTAATCCTCCAGAATACCTGAGCTCTTCTGTAACAACAGGCCTGTAATAAGTGCTTCTTCCAAACCCCCTGTCAATACTTCCCTTGTTGACTACGATAGCGTCTTCCATGTTGTACCCTTTGTAGGACATGATTGCTACAACAACATTCTGGCCGCATGGGTGCTTGTCCATGTCAAGGATTTCATTAGTGATGGTTGTGACTATTGGTTTCTGAGCATAATTAAGCAAATTAACATCCATATCTATTCTTGCAAAAAAGTTGGCAGCATAAAATCCTACTCCTTGCTTCTGGTTTTTTGAACCCTGAGTCAATCTTACTCCCTGGTTATAGTTGCCGAATGGGACAATGCTTGCTGTTAATCCAAAAATATCAATTGGGCTTATGTCAAGGTGAGTGTCTTCTAAGGAAAGATTCTGATCCTTGAGAGAGACTATTGCGTTCTCTTCTTCCATGCTGTCAAGATATTCTATTACTCCTTGCTGCACTAGGTCCTGCCATTTGAGCTCATTCTTGTTCAGCTTATCAACAATTGTATCTGTGAGCATTGACTTGCCGTCCTTTGCTACAATGAGCGGCCTGATACATCTTCCGCTTCCACTCTCAATAAATACCTGGTCAAATCTTGAATCATAGAATACATTAACACTGGCTGGGAACTTGTTGTTTCTTCTAAGGTTTACTAGCTGGTTAGCATAATCCTTACCACTAGTCACTTTTCCGATATACCTGCTGTTAAGGAAAACCTCACTCATTTTGTATGCTCCATTATTTTGTTTTGTTTTTTTATTTTAAATTGAAAATAACTTATTGTGCCTCAACGCCGGCGGGGCTTACTTTTTTTTCTTTGAACTTGTAACTGCGCCCTTCTCCATGTCAAGCCCTGCTCTTATCAACACCGGCATTAAGTCCTCATCTGCAACCTCAGAGGATACGCTGCTTAGCAGTGCAAGGTTCTTCCTCAAACCAATGTTGGTTCCTTCAGGAGTCTCGCTTGTGCATAGCCTTCCCATGTGAGTAGCGTGCAGGCTTCTTGCCTCAAAGTTTTCTTGTGATGATGATAATGGGCTGATAACTCTCTGGAGGTGGGACAAGGTCTGCAGGAAGTTAAGCCTTTCAATTCTCTGGCTCACTCCTTTTCTTCCCCCAACCCAGCTTCCTGTTGCCATGCTTGAATAAATCCTCTGAGTGAGAAGTTTTTCCCTGATAATTACCTTTATACTCGGGAACTTTCCTCTCTTAACAATCCTCTGGAAGTTGTAGAGCAAGTCGCCAATCAATACTTTAAGGTTTACTCTGAACAAGTCAGCCATTAGGTCTCCGCTCATCTTAAGTCTCTTGTTCATGTAATGGTCTTTGTCATCCTCTTCCCCATGCCTGACTTTCAGGATCATCTTCTTAAGTATCTTGCAGAGATTATAAGCCTTCATGTTCCTGTCTTCTCTCTCAATTCCGACATGAGGGAGCAGGTACTTGTCAAGTATTTCCTGCATTCTCTGAATCCTTATTTCTCTTGACTGGGTAATGCCAATCCTCTTTGCAATATAATCAATAGCATCCTCTGAGTTCTTTATATCAACAAACTCGTAAAGGTTAATCAGTACTTCTGCATCATCCTCTAAGCCCACCAACCTCATTATTTCCTCGTCCTTGACAAGGCCGAGTGCTTTGATAATCACAATGACAGGGACTCTCTTGACCCTTGTGAAAGTGATGTAAAATAATCCATCTTTTAATTTCTCAAACTGGTGAGGAATCTTGTAAGAGCCTTTTTCTGAGAATAATTTGCCGACGTATTCGCTAACACCAGTAGTCTCTTTGTCAACCATGAACCTGTTAGCTGCCAAGTCCTCAATATTGACAATGGCTTTCTCTGTTCCATTAATAATAAAGTAGCCGCCAGGATCATCAGGATCCTCATTATGAGTGATAAGCTCATCCTTGCTCAGGCCACTAAGATGGCAGTACTTTGACTTAAGCATGATAGGAATGCTAGCAATCTGGGTGGTGAAGCTCTCCCTTTGCACGCCATTGATATGCGCGCTGACCTCAAGGAACATTGGAGCTGAATAGGAAAGCTTTCTAAGCCTGGACTCAACAGGGTAAATAATCCTCTTAGAGCCGTCAGCTTCAGTAATCTCTGGCTTTGTCACCCAGACATTGTCCAGGCGAATCTTAAAAGAATCTACATTAGGAGGAATGATCGTGGGCTCAATCTCCTTGTTCTCCTCGATAATCTCCTTAAGCTCATGGTCAATGAAGTTGTTAAATGATTCAATATCAGCCTTCACAATACTATTCTGCTCAAAATACTTCTTTAGCAAGGCATATGATTTCTTCATTTTTTGCTCCATGATTCCTCACTCACTCCTTAATAACTCCTCTGAAAAACACGGTTCCGCCAGCAGTCCTGCTGTTGCGCTTAATCTTGATAATATCGCCCTCCTTAACATCAAGGTGAGCAATTGCAGGGTCAGTTAATAGAATCTTAGGGATCTCCCTGATAGTAAGGCTGTATTTTTTTAACAAGTCCTTAGCGTCCTTTTCAGAGAGCTTAGAATGCTCAGGCACAAGCTCATGCTCAATCTTGTCTGATTTTGCCATGTTATAAAACCTCAATAATCATGAATGGGCCGGACGAGAGACTCTGAGTTCTTGCTTTTCGTAAGTTTCGTGGGACTTCCAAAGGAATGTCCCACTTAAACGTTTTTACGAGATTTTTCACAAAAATCTCTTTCGAACTCGCGACCACTGCATTTCTTTGTGACTTTTTCCATCATTAAAAGTGCAGTGCTCTAGCCAGGCTGAGCTACCGGCCCAACCTTTACGAAATAATTTTCGTAAACGCCCCGGCCGACAACAAAAATTCTTCGAATTTTTGAGTTCGCTCTTGCGAACAACAAAAACGAATTTTTGAACCGCCCGTGGCTAACGCCCCGGCCGGGATTCGAACCCGGGTCGAAGCCTTGCTACGCACTCAACCATTAATGACAAATGATTATGAGTCTCGACAGGGCTTCATGATAGGCCACTACACTACCAGGGCATATGTCACATGCCGTTAGGCATCGTACTGATCATGAAGCAATACTATGCATAAATGATTTCGATGATTGATTGTTGAATGATTATAAATTGGGGAGCAGTGGCTCGACAGTGTTTGTGTATTACCTTCAGAATCGTCCTGCCCCTCTAAACATTTTTTTGTGAACTCCTTGAAGCCTGGTTCTTTGTATTATTACAACTATCAATATCCAGTTAATACTGGGTAAGAACTGCAAGAGTTATGAACCATTTATAAGCTTTACTGTTTTTTGCTTAAAAAAATGAGAAACTCGAATTTTTGTCCTTTAAGGAGTAATCATTACCCTGTTTAAGAAGATCATTTGATCTCTTGTTTAGAATCTTATTCCCTATGTATGGCAAACCAAAATAGGCTGTAAACATTCCGCCAAAAAGAACAGCTGGGGCACTACATTCCATTATTTTATGAACCAATTCAGAGCTTTCAGGAACTCCAAAGTGCTTTAGTGCTAATCCTCCTAAACCAGCTGTTAAAACAGTCAATCCTGCTATAGAACCATATTTGTAAAGCTTCTGAAAAAACTTGTACTCATTATCATATACTGCTTCAATTGGATTATTATCACTTATCATAAAGATATGAATAATTCCTAATTTATAAACCTTACTATTACCAAGTAGCCACACAGATCTACTTTTTCTTCTTTTCTTTTTGCTTCTCTTTCTCAAAGCTCTTGTTAATGCTTCTTCCTATATTATAGAAGAACAGCTTGAACTCATTGCCTACGTCTGCCCAGTCAATCTCTTGCGAAGGCCTTTTCCTGGCTGCTTCTGATTTCTTCTGCACTTCCTGTTTCTTATTCACCCATTCTTCATAAGCCTCTCTTGGCTTGCCTCTTCTCGCCAGGATTACTATATAGCCAATTACTAGCACAAGTAAAGCAACGGGGGTGTAGAGCCCTTTTGGCACAGTAATTTCTGCTTTTATATAATTGTTAAGGAAATTCCACACTCTATAAAAGAATACCACGACGAAAATGCTGAGCAATGCGCTAGTTATAGGCGCCAGTATATTGAATGGGAAGTAAAAGATCCAGAAGATGTCATTAACCATGCTAATGAACATCATGAGCAGGAAGAGCATTATATTAGCGTTAAAGAACCCGACAACATCTGCATAAATCGTGCTGGGAATATAGGGCATGATGATGTTTGCTATTGCGAGTATTATCAAGAAAATGATGAATCCGCCGATGCTTGATATTATAATCTTGAAAACTGATTTGGGCATCTCTTCGGTAATCTCGGAGAATTTAAAAAGGTTTGCAGCAGGAAAGAAAAAAATCTTTGCTTACTTACTGCTCATTAATATCTTATTCATATCGTAAAGCATCCACTGGTTTTAATTTTGATGCCCTGTACGCGGGTATTGCCCCTGCTATCATTCCTATCAACACAGATATTACTATAGACTCGATTAAAAGGCTAGTAGGAATCACAGTCTGCAAGCCGCCAGGCCCTCCTCCAAGCCCGGGAAGCCTTGAGATCAAATTTGGCAGCAGGGATGAGATTCCTGCTCCGAGAGCAATTCCAAAAAGACCTCCAGCCAGGCCAACCAAAGCTGAGTTTAGAAGGAAAATGATCATGATATCAATGTTCCTTGCTCCTATTGCTTTCATTATCCCTATTTCTTTAGTCTTTTCCAGCACAGAAGTAAACATGGTATTAGCAATGCCAACTGCCCCAACTATGAGCGAGACTGCAGCAATAGCTCCTTTTACATAGTTATGATGAGATTTCGAAAAATCCCCTTGTTTTTCATTAGAACCTACCATTTTGTTCACCTTTACATTCACATAGTTTGATTAGAAGACAGAAAGCCAATTGAATTTATAAAAGTGATGACGAGAGACCCAAAAAAAAAGCCACCATCCCACAGACAAAGAGCGATTTTGATACTCTCGGCATGATTTTTCATAAACCCTTATAAACAAACTTTGTTTCTTTAGTTCTTATGAATCGTAATTTTGGAAGTGTGGTTAATGGCGTAATTTCAGAGGCAGACATTCTTCTGGAGATAATTGATGCCCGGGCTGTTGCCCAGACCAGGAACCTGGAAATCGAGGATGAGGTCCGAAAGTCAGGCAAGACATTGATTTATGTCCTTAATAAGTGCGATCTTGCTGACCAGAGTGAGCTTGAGGAGATCAAGAAGACACTCTCCCCTTCTGTTTTTGTTTCCTGCAAAAATTATCATGGCATGAATCTTCTTAGGGAGAGAATAATCATTGAGGCTAAGAGAGAAGGTTTTGAAAAGCCAGTAGTTGGAGTTTTAGGCTATCCTAACATGGGCAAGAGCTCTGTAATAAATGCTCTTAGCGGAACAGGAAAAGCAAGGACATCAAGCACTTCAGGGTTTACCCGCGGAAAGCAATACATTAATTCACGCCAATTCTACCTTATTGATACTCCCGGGGTTATTCCTTACGGAGAAAATGATGTTGTAAAAAACACGATGACTGGAATAAAAACCGGTTCAAAAGATCCTGAAACAGATATTCTCTTGCTAATGCAATCGCATCCAGGGATTATAGAATCGCATTACAATCTTCCTATAGAAGAGGATAAAGAAGAGACTCTTGAGAAAATAGCCATTAAGATGAATTGCATGAGAAAAGGAAACATGCCAGATACAGTAAGAGCAGCAAGAACAATCATTAGCTGGCTAATAAAAGGAAAGATTAGGATATGATTAAATTTCATTCTTCATAATGAAAAGGAGTCCAGGCCCTCGGCAAAGAGTAATTTTGATGCTGTTGGCAGGAACTTGGGTGTCTACATGTTTAGTTATTTGTAGTCACCTAACTTTTTCTTTAGAGAAGCATATTCTTTCATGAATAACTCCAAGGTGGGCTTTATATCATGATTTTTCTCATAGGCTTGCAATGAATCATAGTATTCCTGCCTGTTCTTTAAGTCAATGTTCATAGGCGGGAGATTGTGCTTTATTAATATATTATTTAGCAGTATTCTTCCTACTCTCCCGTTGCCATCCCTAAACGGGTGGATGTTCTCGAATTGGTTATGTATGACTGTCCCGAGCACTAAGCCAGGATATTTCTCTTTGTTTTTCTCGTACCAACGGATTAATTCTCTCAGCAGGTGGCTTATTCTTGCTTGCGGCGCTCCTTCATGTATCACAAACCCTGAACCATTCATAACTACGACTTCCTCACCTTTTTTTCTTATCTCACCAGCAAAGAGCTTTGAATTTTTGAAGATAATCTTATGGATCTTCCTTATTAGCTCAATTGACAAGTGCTCCTTGGTTTTTCTTATGAAAGAGATGGCTTCATCCACCCCAAAGGCTTCTGCAATGTCCTCCTTGGACTTGTCAGGCCACTTGTCTTTTTCAAGAAGGTCTTTTACCTCGTGAATGTTAAGCTTGCTGCCCTCGATAGCATTAGTGTTATATGTGAATATTTTTGAGAAAGTTTCCCAGTCCTTCTGGGACAAATGGCTTATCTTCAAAGGAATATGTTTTTCAAGGCTTCTGATCTCATTTAATTCCTTATCTGAAAGCTCTATGCTTAAAGGGTCTTGGATTATCTTGTATTTGTGAATTTCCTCAAGAATGAGCTTTTCTGCAATTTCTTCCCTTTCTTTAAGAATCCCCTGCTTTAAGTCCTGCCCTAAATACTTCCTAAACTTGTGCACTTTCCTACCTTCCCTAAGTGAATGCGCAAGAAAATACTTGGTCCTCTTCCCGACTTTCCTTTTCTCCAGGTGCATACAGATAATAGGTGACTACATATTTAAATACTTTGTCATTAGGTGTCTACAATTAAGGTTTTTTGTAGTCACCCGGCATTCTTTGAACATCCAATTAGAAATTAAGTCCCCGCCCCAGGGGGGGCTAGAGCTTTTGGCTCAAGTCCTGACAAATCCGGCATTCTATTGGCAGAAAACATGTGTTTTAAGGCATACCGGGTTTTGCTAATCAAAGCTGTGATTTGTGTTGTATGCTATTTTAAAAACATTTATATATTTAAATCTAAACACGATTTTAAGGGGGGAAAGAACATGAAATTTCAGGTTCTCGAAGATAAAGCGACTGTTTACTCGGCACGCAGTTCTACATCGGAGGTTGTCGGCGAGTTGCATGCTGGCGATGAAATCACTGTTGGCAAGAGAGGCTACTGGTGGATCGAGGCTACACTGCCGAGCGGTAAGACGGGTTATGTTTCTGGAAAAATTAAGATTTTTCAGATTTGTGACGTTTCCTTGAACCAGAAGAGCGTCAGCGTTGTTGCCTCTCCAGCAGCAAGCTCCAAGATTAAGATGACTTACAAAAAAGGGGACAAATTCACGCTTGCAGGCCTGGTAACACAAGATGGGACGCAGTGGGTTAAAATTCGGAGTCATTCTGGTGAGGTCGGATTCATACCGGCAGCTACGAAGGTTAGACTCGTGATATCTACGATAGGTGGGGAAGGTGGCGAGACGCCCATGTTTAAGGAAACTGAGTACGTGCCCTTCATGCTGGGTGTATTCCTCATCGGTGGATTGGTGGGAATCCCCCTTGCCTACGGTCTTATCTCAGGATTGGGCTATTTTAAGTCACTCCCATGGTCTTTGGTATCTTGTATAGTTTTGTTGATTGCGTTTCGACGCAGTGGTTCGATATCCTGGGGAAGGGCTGTTCCAGCGTTCATAGGAGGCGCCATGGTGGTAAATGCCTATAATCAGATTACAGGAAAACCTGCCTTCGTCGCTGGCGGTTTCCTTGGATTCCTGCTTGTGGCGGGGTGTGGCTTTATAGGGATTTGGATTGGACGAATATTCAAGAAATGAACCTTCCTTCTAATAATGCGCATCAAGATTTATTACTAACACATAATATTCGTAAAAACAGGAAAATCCAAAAAAAATGTTGTTTTGTCGAAGACAAATAAGAAAATAGTCCCCGCCCCCGGACTCGAATTTCCCAGATTTTGCGAATCTTTATGCAGTTCGGAGGATTTCACGAAGTGAATATCCTCCTTAAGTTTTTCTACAAGATCTTTCGCAAAGATCTTCCAGGAACCTCTCGGGCACTGCTGGCTGCGTTTCATCCATAGCAACATGTGTTGCCTTGTCTCGCAGCATCTACAGCCAAGTGCTCAAGCCGTTAAGCTAGGCGGGGTTAGGATTAATGAGAAGCCAAGGATTTATAAAAGTTTTGAAATCCTTGGAGATTTCAAAATTCAAAAAATCTATTGACTTTTTTGAAGTTTTGCAAATAGTTAAATAAAAAAATAATAGAAACAAATATTTTTATTCTGGCTGGTAGATCATGTTGATGCTGTTGGAGTAGGTTGTTCTTTCTTTTCCTCCTCCTGCGTCAAAGGTTGCCTTGGCGCTTGGCAGTCTTATGCCTCCTATCAGCGTCAATTTCGACTTTATCCTGTAGGTTATTATTCTCTCCTCGTAGGCTTCGAGCACATCCATCTCCCATCTCGGCACTGAGCCTCTCTTGCTCTTTCCTATGCTTACTGGCTCCATTGTGCCTAGATGGGTTTTCTTGTCTATCTCTGCTATGCTCGGAATAATATCTATCACTCTTAAGCTGTTTACTGGTTTTCTGGACCTGTTCTTCAGGTAAAGCCTTATTTTTACCTCACTTAACCCATCTTCTGTTTTTCCTAGTGGCTCTGCATTCTTGGCTATGATTACAGGGCTTCTTAAGACATAATAAAGAACTATTATTGCAATTATTACCAGAATTATCACTACCAGCAATCTATAGTTGGTTACTACGCTTCCATTAAGAGTTTCCTGTGGCCTTAGGTTCTGCCTTATTACATAATAAGCCTTGCCATCATCTCCTCTTTCCTTTACTGCTTCTGGCGTGAACTTGGTGAAAAGCTTCCTGAATATGCTCATCCTGAATTTCTCTTCTGCTAATCCTGCTTTGTTCCCGTTGTTGTAAATACTGAATTTTCCTTCTATCCTGAACAAGAAGACTTGCTTGCTGGTCGTCTCCTTAAGGTCAGGGTAGCCTTTTATCTCATATTCTGTTGATGATTCTGCTATTTTCGTGTCGTTTAGATAGAGCATGACTGATAGAGTTCTTGTGTCTGCTTCTGTAAGCGGGTCTATTTCAAAGAGTATAACATTGGTTTTCTCCTCTAACGGCAGTAGCTTGGTTGTGTAGTCTTTTGAGAATATTTCTCCATCAATAACCACTTTCAGGCTGTCAAATAGCTTTGGGTTCCTGTTCCTTAAGGTTAATGTTACTCCTACTTTCTCTCTCGGGTCTATTATTTTATCAATTGAGATTACTGGAGTTACAGTTGCTGTGTATTCGCCTGCTTTAATGTTCGGGTTTACAACATAGACAGCAAAGTCCTGCCTGTTCTCGTAATAGAAACCTGTCTTTGATGATTTTATCTTTACTGGCACAAAATAAGTTCTTCCTTCCTCAACAAGAGCTTTAGGCCTTAGCTCAAGAACAAGCTCTAATTCGCTCTTGGCAGGCACAATAGCAGACTCTGGAATTGTGCTTACCAGCCAGTTAACATCATTCGTGGTTATAGTGTAATAATCATCATAGTCTGCTGAGTTTTTTATGATCAGGTTAAAAACAGCTGCTTCCTGCTTTGTAATCGTGTTATTAACAACATCGACAAAATAAGAGAACGCAGATGCTTGCGCAGCTATTGATAATGTTAAAAAGATTATTGTTAATGCTAAGAGCGTGAATTTCCGGGCCTTTTTGCTCATCATAATACTCGCCTCCTTCCCTTAACTATATGATTCTAACCTTAGATTAATTCATTTATATACCTTTCGATTTAACCTTTGGCGCAAACAAACGAAACAAAAGTTTCGTTGCGCCAAAAGCCTTGCTTTTGAGCGGGTTAACGAAAAACGAGTATGGGGCATTTACTTCGTAAAGCCCCATTCCATGCGACGAAAGAGCATCCTTATTTTTTATGCCTAATCCTGTAGATATCCACCCATTTATCCTGATTTCCTTTAGGGCTGAACTTTTTCATGGTATTCTTTATATTCTCATGGATTGCTGGCCTGTGATGCTCAAAATAGTGCAGATAATACATGCCCAGGGTTGAAAGAGTGTAGAGCATGACTGCGACTCCTGATAAAACAAACAGTATTGTAAAGAGCTTTGAAGTAGGTGTTGTTGGCGTAAGGTCTCCGTAGCCAATTGTGGTCATGGTGACTGTTGAGAAGTATAATGAATCAAGAAGGCTCCAGCCTTCAAGGTGTGAGTAAACCATAGTCCCTGTGCCTAGCAATACAAGAACCAAGGCTAATAATGAGAATATCCTGTGCTTTATCTTTTTCTTCTCGCTGTCTTCCTGGTGCTTGAAAGGGTCCATAACTCGTCCTAATTAAAACTCTTATTTAAAAAGTTATTTATTGGCCAAAACATAAAAAAATAGTCTCAGAATCACTTTTTCCTGGGAAGCCAAAGAATAATCATGCTAGTCCTTTTCTTGTAAGCCTTGTATTCTGGATTGCCCCTGTACCTCTCATCATCAATTTTTTCAAGCTTAGGCACACCTGAGACAAAGCGCAGCATCAGGATTATGTACAACGGGCTAATCAAGCCAATCAAAGCATTCAAAGTTGATGCTGAGAGCACAGGCAAGGCATATACATATATTCCTGTCCAGCAAAGCATTTCTCCAAAATAATTAGGGTGCCTTGAGTATTTCCATAATCCTGTCTGAATCCACGAGCCCTTGTTCATTGGGTTGTTCTTGAAAGAGAACTTTTGAGCATCAGCCATTCCCTCAATTAATAATCCTGAAATCCAGATTAAATAGCCAACAACTGACCAAAAGCTTAAACCTGCAGGTTCAGAATTAAAAAAGAGCAAGGAAGCCAGCATTACAACCCACACTGTTATTCCCTGAAGAACCCAGAAGCCAAGAAACCTGGCAAAACTGCCTCTTATCTTGTCAAACCTTGAATCCTTCTTTGTTTTTGCAATCCTGATAACAAGGTAAACAACTAGTCTTATTCCCCAGGTAAGAATCATTATGAATAACAGAATCTTGGCAAATGAAACACTATTGGAAAGCAAGGCTATAAGCGCTAATAAGATAAAAGTCAAGCCATAAGACATGTCTGTGAACTTATCTGTTTTTAAAAAATAAGCTGGTATGAACATAATTACCTGTATAATCAATGCTAATCCCAATGCATTCAAAAGAGCTGATAATGCCATGTTTACACCCCGATAAATTTTATTATACAGTGGGGCTGCGGAGACTTTCGGGATTTTACGATTTTTCGCAAACGCTCAAAAGCATGGCTTTTGGCGCGCCAGAAAAGTATTGAACTTTTCTGAGCGAATCTCTTCGAACTCCGGTCGCTACCATTTTGGCCATTAATGACCCCAAGGTAGAATGATAGGTGCTTCCAGGCACCCCAGCAAATCGCTGATTTGCGCTGGTCCAAGCTACACTACAGCCCCATTGTGCAGTCAAGAAATACTAAGTCTTTATATAGGTTGTTTTTTCTTATTTTTTTACTTCTTCTTTTTCTTCCCGGGCTTCTTTTTTCTACCTTTCAATAACTCGGCTTGTACTGCGAGCGCATCTTCTTTCATTCCTTCAACATAGCCTTTTCCTTTTGAAGCCCTGTTCTTAACAAGAACTACTATGACTATTAGAACAATAAGAGTTATGACTAGCACTAAAAGCATCATGAAGTTTCCTTCTAGCTTTGGAACAGACCATGTTGGTAGCTGGCCTTTAGGTTTTCCCTCGCTTTGCCCAGTGGTTGTTATGGGAGCATTTTGAGAGCTTGCTATTGGAGCATCCGTCTTTTTCTCTTGCTTCAAGTATGTTACTGTGAATATTGCTCGCCCGTAGGATATGGAGCCCAGGTTTAGGCTAATATCATCCACATCGTCATTGTTGAAATCAATGTTTTTTGAGCCTCCAGGGTTCAGCATTATTCTCTTGTCGCCAGGAGTTATCAGGAGCTCTGTGAATGTTAATCCTCTGCCATAGTCTTGGGCTATTCTCAGCACTGTAATCAGGTAGGTTTCTGTGTCTCTTTTTATTCTGAAAACATCTCCAGGCCTCACATCAGGAATGGCCAAGACTAATCCGTCTTTCAGCACAAATTCATATATATAGCCTGATGAGCCAGGTATTTTTTGCAGGCCAACAGCTTCTTGTGGGGTAATGATTCTTAAAGTGTTGGTTAGCGACTCAATCTTTACATCATCAGAGTCAATGCATTCAATTCTCCACGGATAAGTTCCTGGCTTTAAGTCCATCTTTATTCTGCCATTATCAGCAGAGAGAAGGCTGAAAGCTGTTTTCACAATATTATTGTCAAGAACCAGTGAGCATTGCTTCATATCAAGCTCTGGCGGGTATTTGAACATGAAAGTAATGCTGTTCTGAATTGTTTCTGCACCATCTGTAGGTCCTACCAGCTCTATGGTTGCTGGCGGCCCTATTACAAATCCTGTTATTGAGGAATTAGTTGAGATTACAACATAGATAAGCACAAATGCAAGCATCCCAAGTATCAAGTCTAGTCCTGTTGCTTTTCTCATTTTTTACCTTCTTCTTCCAGTGCTCTTTATTATATCTAACTTTTCCTGGGGAGCAGGTTGCTGCTCTGGCTCAGGCATTATTTTTTTTGCGTCTTTCTTGGCATTCTTCTCAAGGTTTTTCTTCCCAGATTTTTTTCCCTTTAGACTTGATAGTATAATAATCAGAATGATTACAATCAAAACAGCGACAATTGCTGGTATGAACCATGTGCTGCTGGTCTCGCCCTTTTCTGCTTCTGAAGTGCTTTCTGATCCTGGTGCTGGTGTCTTCGGTGTTTCTACTGGAGGCCGTTGTACTGGTGGTTTTTCTGCTGGCGGCGTCTCAGGCTGCACAACAGGCGGAGTTGGATTTTCTTCTGGCAGTGCAACGGGTTGTTCACCACTAGGATAAGGAGTGACTACAAAATAAGCATTCACTCCTCTCTCAACATTCTTTAACAAGAGCGCAATATCAATTGTTTTGTCATTGTTAAAATCGAACTTGAGAGTGCTTGGTGTGAGCATCTGATGGCTTTTTCCAGAACTCCTATCCCTGATCTCTACAAAAGTAGTGTTAAGGTAGTTACCCATTTTTTTAACATCAAGGTAATAGATTTTAGCGCCTATCTTTATGTCAATGTCTTCTCCTCCTTTCATTGCAGGAAGAGTAACTTGTTTTTGGCCAGGAGCAATTGTCAGGATGTAGCTTCTGAGGCCGTTCAGGTTATAAAGAATTTCATAACCTTCTTTCACATTTGAGCCGATATTAACTGTGAGAGTCTTTGTATCTGAGTTAATCACATTAAGGCTTTTATCAAGGCAGCTTACAAACCATGTGTACGTCCCTCCCTCAAGCCCGAGGTTTATCTTGTTATTATTCCTCATAATAAGGGAATTCCTAAAGCCTTTAACCTCGTTATTGGCTATTAATGAGCAATTGAGGATATCAACCGGGTCTTGGTCAAAGCTAAAGATAAAAGTCTGAGTGTACTCTTTAATCGTAGCCTTGTCTACAGGAGAATTCAGTAGAACATTAATAGGCGCAGCACTGGCTAGCATTACAAACAGCAACAAGACAAATGAGATTGCGCATAATTGTTTTTTCATATCTACCCACCTTTAGCTTATATAATCGTAACTATTAACAATAGAATTCTTTGTAAGAGAGATATATAAATCTTTTGCTAAAAAGATTTATGCTCAGAAACTTGTTTCTGTTGTATAAATCTTTCTTTTAGAAAAAACTTATTCTCTGCTAACCCTGCTCTCATGACCTTCTTTCCTGATCTTGATGATGTGGTCTACAAAGCTCTCCATCTTTGCTTCGTGGCTTACAATAATGGTCTGCTTGACATTAGTCTGAGTCAACACTTCCCTTACCCTATCAAGCTGCTCTGTTGAGAATCCTTCTGTTGGCTCATCAAGGATGATAAGGTCCCTAGTCCTTATGCTGCTTAGGAAGTCATTGATGACTTTGTTAAGGGAAAGCCTGTAAGCAAGTGCTACGCTTGTCTTTTCTCCTCCTGACAAGTTCTCAATCCAGGTTTCATAGCCGTTCTGCTCAATAATAGGAGAGAAGTACTCGTCAAGCCTGACGCTTATGGTTTCATCCTCTATCAGGGTGCTGAACCATTCCTGGAAAAAGGCATTGAACTCATTGTAAATCATTGCAAGGATTTTCTTCTCAACAACATCTACCAGGCTGATAAAGTATTCTTCCATCCAATTCTTAACTTCATTAAGCCTTGCAAGCTGTTTTTCATCAGTTTGCATTCTATCAATCTCTTTTTTCTGCCTCTCAATAATCTGGTTAATAGTGCTGAGCCTGGTCTTGTTCTCTAACACCAGCTTTTCAAACATGTACTTCTCTTCTCGCCTGGATTCAAGCTCTTTTTTTGCATTCTCAAAATCTATTTTCTTGTCTTTCTGCTTCTCAAGCTTTTGCTCAAGCTCAGCAACCTGCATCCTGGCCTTGGAAATATTATCTTTTAACTCGCTCATTTCCTGCTCAAGGTTTTTCTTGCGCTCTTTTTTCTCATCCAAGGCTTCAAGCTTTGCCTTCTTAGCCTCAAGCTCTCTTTCTCCTCTACTATAATTTTCAAGCTCTTCCTCAACAGCCTGTTTCTTCTGTTTGAACTTCTTATCAAAATCATCAAGCTTGGAAAGATTAGTTTCACAGGTCTTGATAATGACTTGTTCTCTGCCAGTAACCCCGTTAATATGCTCAGGAGTGACTTTTTGCTTGCAAGTAGGGCATTCATCAAGCTTTGAAAGCTCGCTTATTATCTTAAGGGAAGCGTTCTTTCGAGTATTATTCTCTGCTCTTCTGGTGTTAATATCAGATAATTGCTTTTCAAGATTCTTTAGCTCAGCCTTTTTCTTCTCAACCAGTTGCTTAATCTCGTTGGCTCTTCCAATATCAAAGCCTTCTAATCCTCTCAGCATTTCATCCATTAGAGGAGCAAGTTTTTTTTGCTCAGCCTCATTCCTCTCAAGCTGCCTTACCAGTGATACTAGCTCGTTCTTGTTAACAGCAGCCTCTTTCTCAAGCTTCTTCATCATATCAAGCTCTTGCTCAAGCTGCTCAAACATCTCTTTAGCCTTGTCAAAAGCACTTTTTAACTTTGCAAGCTCACCTTCTTTCTCATTAACCTTTTCTTTAAGCTCAGCAACCTGCTTGTTATAAGCCTCAAGCTCATCCTTCTTATCAGGCAACTGTTCAAGCTTTCCCTCGAGAATGCTAGCCCTGGCTTTCAACTCTCTGATATACATTAATGAGTTCTCCTTGACGCGCTTGTACTTGTCAATATTGAACAATCTCCTGAGAACATCCAGCCTCTCCTCCCTGTTCTCATACAAAATCTTTTTCATCTCTTCCTGAGGCGTGAAAACCGTGTAACGGAATATCAAGGATTTTGACTTTGTAAGCAGCTCTTCTGGATAGCCAATTAGCTCAAGAATCCTTGCTTTTAATTCCTGAGGAGTGCCTTCAAAAGAAACATTATTGACAATCAGCTCGCCAGTATCCTGAACAATTCCAGTGCCTGCTCTTTTTAATGAGCGCTTAACAAAAACCTCGTCCTTGCCAAGAGCAAACTTCAGCTCAACAGAGCCTTGAGCAGTTCCGTGCCTTAACAAGCTGCTGCCGCTCACCAAGCCCTTCATAATGCCAAATATGGCGAATTCAATAGCCAGGAGAATGCTGGTCTTGCCGCCGCCAATATCGCCTGACAATAATACAGAGCCATGAGGAAACTCAATAGTGCAATCAACATAAGACCTGATATTCCTCATCCTTAAAGAACTGATAATCATGTAAGAGAGGAAAAATCTGGTTATTTAATAGTTTTTGTTTTAATCTGTGAAAAAACTTTATAAAGCCAGTCAGAATAATAAGTCGTACAGCCCCGTGGTGTAGTGGCCAAGCATACCGGACTTTGGCAACACAAATGAGATTTGTGAGATCTCCAATGCGTTGAAGATATCCGTTGACCCAGGTTCAAATCCTGGCGGGGCTATTATGTTCTCAATTAACTTTATATACCAGTTCTGACACTAAGGTTACCATTAAGGTGAGGAGGAGATAACATGCCAGCTCCGTTATGTGACCATTGCAAGAAACCCATGACTAAGAAGGGTGTGTTGTTCATGAGCAACAGCAAGTTCGAGGTTTACAGGTGCTCTTGCGGCTTTGAAAGAAAGATATGCCTTGGATTAGCTAATCCTTGAATAAAAAGCATATTTTTTAAATTGTGCTGTTCTTCTTTTTATTATGAATATCCTGCCTAATATTAAAATTATAGGATTAACCTTGTTTCTTGAAAAACAAAAAATCCTGGTGATTGCTGACAGCCATATTGGCTATGAAGAATCTCTTAACAAGCAAGGAGTTCTTATTCCTAGGCTACAGTTCAAGGAGATTATGAAACATTTAGAGCCTGTTTTCAAGCAAGTAAAGCCTGAGCTAATTGTGATGCTGGGTGATATTAAGCATGAGTTCGGCACAATATCCAGGCAAGAGTGGCGCGACACACTTAACCTGCTTGACTTTCTGATGAGCAAAGCAAATAAGATAATTCTTATCAAGGGAAACCATGACACGATTCTTGGTCCTCTTGCTGATAAAAAAGGCTTGGCGGTGAGAGATAGTTTCCTTGCAGATGATGTTCTTTTTGTGCACGGCCATAAGTTAATGGATGAGAAAAGTGAACCTTTCAAAAAAGCAAAAACAATCATTATTGGGCATGAGCATCCTGCTATTAGTCTGCGCGACGGTCCGAGAGTTGAGAAGTACAAATGCTTCTTGTTAGGAAAATACAAGAAAAAGAATCTTATTGTGATGCCAAGTTTTAATTTTGTGACAGAAGGAACAGACGTGATGCAGGAAAAACTCTTAAGCCCTTTTATAAGCAGCATATCTGATTTTGAAGCCTTTGTTGTTGGGGATAAGACTTACAAGTTTGGTAAAATTGGCAAGCTCATGTAGTTCTATTTAATAAAATTTATAAACAAGTCCATCAAGAAAAATCAGATGCAATTTTTTGCGAGGTGGTTATTTTGAGTAAATACTTTTTTACAAGCGAGAGTGTTACAGAAGGTCACCCTGATAAGATTTGCGACCAGGTGAGCGATGCTATTCTCGATGATTTAATCAGGCAAGACCCTAATTCAAGGGTTGCTATTGAGTCTTTGACAACAACAGGCTCTGTGCATGTTGCTGGCGAGGTAACAACAAAGGGTTTTGCTGATGTACAAACGATTGTAAGACAGACATTAAAAGAAATAGGCTATACAAATCCTCGTTTTGGCATAGACTTTGAGGATGCTGGAGTCTGGGTTTCTATTCATTCACAGAGTCCTGATATTTCTCAGGGAGTATCTGAGGGTAAGAACAAGGAGCAAGGAGCAGGTGACCAGGGAATGATGTTTGGCTTTGCCTGTAATGAGACAAAAGAATTAATGCCTTTGCCCATAATGCTTGCCCATCAGCTCGCTATGAAGCTTGCAGAGGTCAGGAAGAAAGGAGTTGTTAAAGGACTTGGTCCTGATGGCAAGAGCCAAGTAACAATAGAGTATGATAATGGCAAGCCAAAAAGAATTGAGGCAGTAGTCATAGCGCAGCAGCACATTGATGATATTTCAGAGGATAAATTAAGAAAGGAAATAACAGAGAAAGTGATTAAGCCCGTGTGCGGAAAATATCTTGATAACAAGACCAAGATTTTTGTTAATGCAACTGGCAGGTTTGTAATTGGAGGACCAGAAGGGGACACAGGAGTTACTGGGAGAAAAATAATTGTTGACACTTACGGCGGAATGGGAAGGCATGGTGGTGGCTGCTTCTCAGGCAAGGACCCGAGCAAGGTTGATAGGAGTGCTGCCTATGTTTGCAGGTATATTGCAAAGAACATAGTAGCTGCAGGACTTGCTGATAAGTGTGAAGTACAGCTCTCATATGCTATTGGCATAGCTGACCCTATGGGCATATTTGTTGATACTTTTGGGACAGGAAAAGTGCCTGATGATAACATTGTTGAGCTTATCAAAAAGCATTTTCCTCTCAAGCCTGCTGATATTATCAAGCAGCTTGACCTGAGAAGGCCTATATATAAGAAGACAGCTGCTTACGGCCATTTTGGCAGGAATGACCCTGACTTTACATGGGAGAAGACTGACAAAGCAGAGATTCTGAAAAATGAAGCTGGGATTAAAAAATAAAATATTAGCAATAAGTTTTATTAACAAAACCGCATTCCCCCATTACTATGAAGCAAAAAATATGTCAGAGCTGCGCAATGCCTTTGCAAAGCCCAAGTGATTTTGGGACTAATGCTGATGGAAACAAGAGCAAGGAATATTGTTTTCATTGCTTTCAAGGTGGCAAGTTCTTGGATGAGGGTATAAGTTTGCAAGGCAAGATTGACAAGAATGTGCAGTTTGGGAAAATGATGGGAATGCCTGAAGAACAAGCGAGAAAAATGGCTTCAGCTATTCTGCCTAAGCTGAAGAGATGGAAGAAATAGAATCATTCTGAAAGAAAAGTATCAACAAACACTATATTGACTACTTAAGAATAGAAATATTTTTATACCCCGGGGTTCGTCCAACAAAGGCTGCTGTTCAGAACAGAGCAAATAGGACGGGGGTTATAGTGTCACAAAATTTGGAGCAAAAGCTAACCAGCCCAGATGCCAGGATTTACTTGAGCAAGAGAAGGCAGGTTATAGAAGCTCAGGGAATAGGGGAGGAAGAGAGAACACAAAAACTTAAAAAATTGAATGTAGCCTATTTAAAAGTGGCTAAGCTGGGCGCAGACGATGCGTTCATTCAATATCTCAAAGCAGTAAAAGAAGCAGACAGCATAGAAGTACAAACTACTTCTCAGAAAGCTCCTGAAGAGAGGCATATCCAGAAAAAAGGTTTTCTCAGAGGATTATTTTCAAGACGGGATAGAAAAAGAGAGCTGCCAGCGGACCGGGAAGAAAAACCTCCAGTGGCTCCGATAATCAAAGTAAAAGAAATAAAGAATCTTCCTGCTGATTTGTTAGTTGAAAAATTACGCAAGTTAGACCCATCTTATGGCCATGAAAGTATTGCCAGGCTTATTAATGCAGGAATATTGAACAAAAGCGAACCTGAATCATCAATAGAAGCATTGGCGCAAAGAACGCACAGCCAAGGATACAAGTTATTAGCGCTTGATACACAGACTAGGAAGAAGATGGCTGATAAA
>CAYGYA010000052.1:0-7439 GCA_964354085.1 uncultured Methanosarcinales archaeon | reverse complement strand
GTTCTTGTACAAACTCCTTGAAGTAATGCTTGTGCCTGCGAGCTGGTTCATGTTCTGGGAAGGCCTTGATAAAATATTTATTTCTTCACGAGAGAAAGAGCCTGACTACAAGTTCTACAAGAAAATGGCTCATGCCCAGATTTATTTCTTGAGCTATTAAATTGATAAGAATAATAACAGAAAATTATAAAAAGCCATGATTCAATTAGCAAGTTCATGCTAGACATCTTTACCATAATACTGAGGTTTGCCCTTACATTCATACCTGCGCTTATATTTGGAATTGACAGGCAGAAAGCTCATAAGCCGGTTGGTTTTGGAACATTTATCTTTGTATCATTGGGCGCATGCACAATTGGGCTTATTGCATCATCACAAGGCCTTTCAAGCTCAATGGGATTGCTAGGCGCTACTGTTAGCGGAATTGGTTTTCTCGGCGCAGGAGCTCTTATCAGAGGCTCTGACAAGGTATTTGGCTTCACCACAGCCTCAAGCATATGGCTTTTTGCAATCTTTGGCTTGACCATGGGAATCGGGGAATTTTTTATAGGCGGCATAGCTTATGGGATTTGCTGGGTGGTGATTTTGTTTGATAATAAATATGAAGATAAGGGGATTGGCTCTTACCAAAGAAAACTCGTCCTCACAACCAACAAGATGGTTACTGAGAAAGACCTAAGAAACTACCTCTTAACATACACCAAGAAATACAAGACCATGCACGTGGAGATAAACAAGAAAGACAGCAAATTCACCATTACTTATCTTATCGAGGGCACAAGGGACAACATGAACAAGATAATCAAGGACATGTACAAGGAGCCCTGGTTTGAGAGCTGCAAGATAGAGTGATTCATGGAAGAATTCCTGAAATTACTGGTAATTGTGAAACTATAAATGTGGGTAGTAAATAAAAGATTATCAGGAAAAGAATAATTGGTAGCAAGTAAATAACTAAGTGCCAAGCTTTCTTCTGTTTCTTTTTAAAAAACATTATCAGGACTGGAATGTTAAAGAATATTATTATCAGCAAGGAAGTCAATAGTGGATTGAATGGTTCTTGAAACATGCTGATTATTCCGGAACCTAGAATATTTGCTTCTCCTGCCTGCGTTGAGAGTTCTGCTATTTTCAGGGATAAATAAGATTGAATAGTGACAGCAGTTGAAACTAATCCTGCTGCTATGAAAGATATTAGTGAGCAAGCCCATAAATATCCTTTATCTGTTCTGATAAGCTCATTAGCAATCAAGCTGATGAGGGTTCCTGCAGCTAGCGAGACAATTGAAACAGCAACATAATAATGGAGCTGGGAATTGAAAGAGACAAATGCGCTCATAAGGATAAATACCCCGATGGTAATGACAAACAAGAATAGCAGAATAATGAATGTAAAGAATCCTGCTAAGGCACTTCTTTTCTTAACAGGATGTTCAGGCATTCCAGGCATAGCTGGCGGGCCTGGCACAGGCTCATTTTGTTTTGTGCTTGGCTGGGGAAAAGGTTGTTGTTGGTAAGGTTCGTCTTGATATCCTTGATATGGCTGCTGCCGATAGGGTTGCTCTTGATAGGGCTGCTGAGGCTGTTGAGAAGGAACTTCATTTTCCATGATGACTTTCTAACTTTCACAAAACTAATATTTAAAACTTTTCATGATATTGTTTATTATGTGTATTGCCAAATCTAATTTATCGCAACATTAATAAATGATTAACAACAGTTTAAATATTAGAATAGAGGTGAGTGTGTATTGTATCATTATATGTGTTCTGATGATGTAATTAAGCACCTTGCAAGTTCTGAGAAGACGGGCTTGACTAAAAAAGAGGTTGAGTTCAGGCTGAGCAAGTTTGGAAAGAACAGGCTTGTTGCAAAAAAGAAAGCGTCGCTTCTTCAGAACTTCTTTGCCCAGTTCATGGAAATGATGGTTCTCATACTTATTGGCGCAGGAGTTATCGCTTTTCTCCTTGGGAAAACCATTGATGCGTGCATCATATTGTTCGTGATTATTATTAATGCAGTAATTGGTGTTATCCAGGAGTACAAGGCTGAAAAGGCTGTTGAGGCTTTGAAGAAGATGATGAACCCTCATGCTACTGTTCTCAGGGATGGCGTGGAAAAAATTATTCCTGCAGAAGAGCTTGTGCCGGGCGACATCCTGATACTGGAAGAAGGCACTCGCATACCTGCTGATGCCAGGATTCTGGAAGCTGCCATGCTAAAAGTTGATGAAGCAGTTCTCACCGGGGAGAGTGTTCCCAGGGGAAAAAATGAGACTGCTCTTCCTTCAGGAAGCGTGGCTATTGGTGACCAGAGCAACATGCTGTTCATGGGAACCACCATAACCAATGGGCGCTGCAAGGCTATTGTGACTGCCACTGGCATGAGCACAGAGTTCGGCAAGATTGCTGAATTGACGTCACAGATAAAAGATGAGAAGAGCCCTTTGCAAAAAGAGCTTGCAAAAGTCGGGAAATTCATTGCAATAGCTGTCCTTGTGATATGCGCAATAGTTTTTGCTCTGGGATTATTGAGCGGCAAGCCTTTGTTTGACATGCTGTTATTAGCAGTGAGCCTTGGAGTTGCTGCTGTTCCTGAAGGATTGCCTGCAATCATGACTATTGCATTGGCTTTTGGAGTTCAGAGAATGGCTAAGAGAAAAGCTATTATCAGAAAACTTTCAAGCGTTGAAACTCTTGGCAGCGCTACTGTGATTTGCACTGACAAGACAGGCACATTGACCAAGAACGAGATGACTGTTAAGAAGATATGGGTGAACAACAAGTTCATTCACGTAGAGGGAGAAGGTTATGCTCCGCAGGGAAGATTCCTGCATAACAACCAGGTTTATTCTGATGACACCGTGATAAAAGTATTAAGGGCTGGCTTGTTCTGCAACAATGCTGTGCTTGAAAAAGACGCTAGTTCTGACAAATGGTTCATTGTAGGCGACCCGACAGAAGGAGCTCTTGTTGTGAGCGCTGAAAAAGCAGGGATTAAGCAGAAGCACGAGACAGAGGCTTGCAAGAGAGTGTTTGAGATTCCTTTTAGCAGCGAAACCAAGCGCATGATAACCATCAACAAAGACCATGGCGATAATGGAGTGAGCGCTTTTATGAAAGGAGCAACTGCTATTGTGCTTGAGAAATGCTCTTATATAGAAATTGATGGCAGGATAAAAAAACTGGGCGCAAAGGAAAAAGAAGAGATAAAAATTATCAGCAGGGGAATGTCAGAGCAGGCCCTGAGAGTGCTTGCTTTTGCCTACAAGAAATTTGACAATACAAAAGAGACAGAATATCCGAAGCTTAAGAGCCTTAAAGAAGAAGACTTCATATTTATAGGATTACAAGGCATGATTGACCCTCCAAGGCCAGAAGTAAAGGATGCTGTTGCCAAGTGCAAGAAAGCAGGCATAAGGATTTTCATAATAACAGGAGACCATGGCTTGACAGCAAAAGCAATTGCAAAAGAAATAGGCCTGGCAACTAATGAGACAAAAATCATCAAGGGAATAGAGCTTGACAAGATGAATGAGGAAGAGCTAACGCTCACCCTGAAAGAAGAAGTAATATTTGCCAGGGTAAGTGCTGAGCACAAGATGAGAGTGGTAAGCAACCTCATGAAACAAGGAGAGATTGTTGCTGTGACTGGCGATGGAGTGAATGATGCTCCTGCGCTCAAGAAAGCCAATATCGGCGTAGCCATGGGAATCACAGGCACTGATGTGAGCAAGGAAGCTTCCAAGATGATACTGGCAGATGATAATTTTGCATCCCTGATCAATGCAGTTGAGGAAGGCAGAGCCATTTTTGAGAACATAAGAATCTTTCTCAAATATCTTTTTATCGGTAATGGAGCAGGAATGCTAATAGTATTCCTTGCCTTGCTCATAGGGCTTCCTTTGCCTATTCTTGCGCTGCAGATATTATGGTTCAACCTTTTGACAGAGACCCTGCCTTCAATTGCCCTTACAAAAGAGCCTGCTGAAAAAGGCCTCATGGAAAAAAGCCCAAGAAAGCCAGAAGAGATATTCCTGACTAAAAAAGACTCTCTTGAGATGGGAGCAAATGCATTAATAATAACAGCTGGTGTTTTAGGGATTTTCTATTATATGCTCTCAATCAATGGCTGGCGTTTTGGGACTGAGGCAGGCTTCACTTTCATGCCAGATTATTATCTTTATGCAACCACCATGGCCTTTACCACTCTGGTCTTGTTCCAGTTGTTCAACATTTTCAACACCAAGTCTCCTAATAGTTCAATATTCTTTGAAGAATTATTTAACAACAAATGGCTGCTCCTGGCTACTGCATTGTCAATAATCCTCCAGGTGCTAGTATTGAATGTTCCTTTCCTGAGCCAGACTTTCAAGACAACGCCGCTAAGCCTGGCGGACTGGGCAATAGCGGCCTTGGTAGCGTCATCAATAATATGGATTAATGAGATTTACAAGTTTTTTCACTTAAGAAAGCATGTTCAGAGTAGTAAGAATAGTAATATATAGGAATAAAGGATATAAGTAAAAACAAAGAAAAGGAAAACACGATGGTTGGTATTTTGATTTTAGCAGTCAATTACTTATGGGAGCTTTTCAGGCTATGGATACACACAATATTCATAGTTCCATTCCAGAACACAGACATGCTCTGGCTCTTGGTGCCTGTCTGGGCTTCATGGTTCTTTGCAGAGTTCTTCCAGGAAAAAACAGGGACCTCATTTGGGAATGCAATAACCAATTCTGTTGTTGTTCTCTGGGGAAGCATTGACTGCACAAGGCAAACCCTTAAGTTAATGGCAAACCACACCATTGCAGGAACATGGGATATTTTTGGCAGATTCCTGATAATAGGATTAGTTTTTGCATACGGAATTATAATACTTGTCTGGTCCTGGAAGACAAAGAAGCTCATAAAATATTTAGGCAGAATCCGCGAAGTAACATATGTATTCGCAATATTCACTCCTATGTTCTACAATGCCATCCCTTTCTCATGGGGGCTTGTAATCGCAGCAGTCCTCTTCTTCCCACTATTCTATTTTGCAATAGAGCTTATTGATAGGTACACTCCAAACCCTAAAGCAATTATAGAGGATATGAATGAGCCTGGCAGTTCCAAGTACAAATCCCACAACTCGGAAAACGCAGGAGTTAGAAGACAGTCTCAACAATATCCTCAGCAATTCAGAAGGATTCCTCCCCTCACTCCACCAGGTGCTTATCCTCAAAGGCCTAATCCAAGTAACCAATATAATCCTCGCCCGCAGGCACCTTACAATCCTTACAACCGCTATAATAGAAGGTAGATACAATGGTTTTACAAACAATATTATTAATAATTGAATGGTTAAGGAACCTTTTGCTAATCATAGCCTTGTTCTACGGGATTAAGGCAATAAAGGCATTGTTCAGTGCTGATTCTAAAAACGATATTATAGGAATGAAAAGAGTTGTTTTCACACTGATAACTGCAGGCATTGCTTTTTTGCTGCTTGCTTTTATAATAGAAAACTTTAATGGAGTGATTAATAAAAGCTTTACGCAGGCAGGGATAGCCTTCTTTTCACTAGCCTATATTCTGCTGTTAATCGCCTTCGCTTACTTCTGGCATGACTCATCAAGATTCCATAGGCTGCATATTTCAGAGCCAATTTTCTTTCTGGGAGTTTTTGCAGGAGTGATGCTATGGCTGTATTACATGATGAGAATAAGTGTGCAGGCAAATGCTGCTGGCTTGTCATTGCTTAACAAGATTATTTTCTTCATACACCCGTTAGCAGTAGCCATCATCTTTTTGCTCACTCTAATAATTCATCCTGCACATAAAGCCAAGGTAATAAGGACTCCTCTATGGTATATTTCCAGCGGCGTGTTCTTGTACTTCATTGGCTACAATATCATGGCTTATTCATTTGTCAGGCCAGCTGCAAGACTAATCCCCCTATTATATACTATATTGTTATTCCTCAGCGCAGTCTACTTTACACTCGGATTCTTTGTGGCGAGCAGGAAGTTCGGCAAGGCTGACGAACAATTAAAAAAAATATCATGATACAGGTATTGAATATGAACCATTCAAGAAAAACAGGCTTTCACTTTGGCCTTACATCAGGCGTGATAACAACCATGGGCTTGATGGTGGGCTTGGATTCAAGCACTCATTCTTCTGCTGTAGTTACTGGTGGAATTCTCATAATAGCCATAACCGACGCTCTCTCAGATGCAATGGGCATTCACATGTCAGAAGAATCAGAAGCCAAGCATAGCGAGAAAGAAATCTGGGAAGCCACTGTCACAACTTTTTTTTCAAAATTCATATTTGCACTGACCTTCCTTGTCCCTCTTCTTCTTTTCCAATTATCAACTGCGATAATCATAGGAGTGGTTTGGGGTTTGTTAGTTATAACTGTCTCAAGCTACCACATGACTAAGCAGGATGGGGAAAAGGCTCAGTACAGAGCTATTTTTGAGCATCTCCTAATTGCAATAGTTGTAATAATACTCACGCATTATATAGGCAGCTGGATAAGAGGCTTTGTCCATTAAATTATTCTCTAAGGGAAATACTTTAAAAACCCAGAAATAACCCTTTTTCTCTATGCAAAAAGATTTTTTTAATGAAGTAATCGAGTATGTCAAGGAGAATGAACCTTCCAAGGATAAGCTGTCCAAAGAAAAAGTCAGGCTTTGCTCTAAGCACAAGCTTGACAAGATACCAACAGATATTGAGATATTATTGCATGCTAAGAAGCAAGAGCTTGCTTTCCTGAAAAAATACTTGTACACCAAGCCAACAAGGACTATCAGCGGGGTTGCTGTGATTGCAATCATGACCAAGCCAATGCCTTGCCCTCATGGCAAATGCTTTCAGTGCCCTGGAGGGGTTCAGAGCGCATTTGGTGATGTTCCTCAGAGTTACACAGGCAAAGAGCCTGCTACTATGCGTGCCATTAGGAATAATTATGACTCTTACCTCCAGGTCTTCAACAGGCTTGAGCAATATGTTGTGCTTGGCCAGAACCCTGAAAAAGTCGAGCTTATAGTAATGGGTGGTACATTCCCTAGTTTTCCAAAAGCTTATCAGGAAGAATTTGTGATTTATGCTTTCAAGGCAATGAATGATTTCTCAAGATTGTTTTATGATAAAAAGAATAAGTTTGACATCATCAAGTTCAGGCAGTTCTTTGGTCTTCCTGGCAAAGTAGGGGATAAGAAAAGAGTTGATAATATTCATAAAAGATTATTTGCCCTTAAAAAAAATGGTAAGAAGACCCTTGAAGCAGAGCAAAAAGCAAATGAGGTGTCAAACATCAGGTGCGTTGGCTTGACAATTGAGACCAGACCTGATTATGCAAAGCTAGAGCATGCTAATGAAATGCTGAGGCTGGGATGCACGAGAGTTGAACTTGGTGTTCAGAGCGTTTATGATGATGCACTC
>CAYGYA010000051.1:0-5063 GCA_964354085.1 uncultured Methanosarcinales archaeon | reverse complement strand
AAAAGATTGATATCGCGGTATCTCTGATCAATATTATTTATCATGAGGAAGTTCTGGTCAGCCACATTCTTCCTTTTTGACACATAAGTTATTAGGAATCCTTCCTCTGCTCTGCCGAGCACGACAGCTTTTTCTCTTGTGTTGTTTCTAATCCACTCTAAAGCTTGGATGTCTGCTAAAGGAGGATTCTTTGCTATCTCTGCTTTTGCAGTCATAATAAATGGAGTGATAGATGTCAAAATAAACAAGGCAACAAGAAGTAGAACAACAACCTTGGATAACCAAGGTGTTTTTGTTTTTGATATGCTTACAAGTATAGTTTTGATTGAATAGGCAGACAGAATGATTAGGTTTATGCTTAGGAACAATAAGCCTATCTTTAAAGGTATGAGCTTAAACCACAGCATTATGAATGAGATAAATGCGAAGCTAATGTAAAGCGTGGCTGCTTGGCTTTTTGTCTTAAAAAATACGTGATAAATGGCATATACCCCCAGAAGCAGGGAAAGCACACCCACAGCAGAGATTACCCCGAGAAAGCTTATATCCTCAAAATAGGATGATAATAAAGGGAGAGGAATGTTTTGCCATATGAATCTTATGCCATGAAGAAAAAAGGCTTTTTTATACAACAGAAGATTAAACCATATGGTGAGGAAAAAGAGGAAAAGAGCTATTTCAACTTCTTTTTTACTTAATTCCTGTTTTTCAAGCTTAAGGATTATGAAATAGATTATGAATGATATAAGCATAATAAAAACGGAAGTGTGTGTTAAAAGGAGTAGGATAATTAGGATTATACTTATTGTAGCAAATCCTTTTTCTTCTATACGTAGGAAGGTGTAGCTGAGAAAGAATATTAGGGGCAGGCTCAAGGAATAAACAGATATCTGGCTGAGCGAATAAAAAATTATAGGGACAAAGCCTGAGAAGAATGCTGCAATTAAGGCTGCTGTCTTATTCTTGGTTAAATGCTTGGCTATGAAGTAAACCACTATAACTAGCATAGCAAAAGCTATGTTTGGCACTAGTTTTGCAGCGAGCTCAAGAGGCATGAGAAAACTAAAGCCCGCCAACACATAATAAAAGAGCGGTGGAAAAACAAAAACCCTGCCAGAGTAACTTAGCGGGTCTTTGAACAGAGGCACTCCTATCTCTTTTATATGCTCCGCCTGTCGAAGGGCATCATAAGCCTCATAATCAAATCCTTTTTCAGGGATAACAAGAAATAAACGCGTAGCTAAAACCAGTATGAATATGATTACAAGGATTATGTGCTCTTTGGTTATTTTTACGCTTTTCATCTGTCTTACCTATGTGCTGTTTTCCACATCAGCTCAAAATATGTTGTAAAGCTCTGGGAGAGTGCGGGCTCTGTTATTAAAATAGCTTTGGGGTTATCTTCCCAGATGATTATGGAAACCTTGTTAGCATAAATATTTGTTGATACAGGAGCTTTGCTTCCTTTCTTGAGGAATTTTATCTCTGCTAAAGGGATTTTTTTAAGGTACTCTTCTTTTCTTGCACTCTCATCAAAAAGCATCCTTACGCTTATGTTCTTCTCAATTCTTTGCTTGTCAAAATGAGGGAAATAATACTTGACTATCTCGTTTACATTAATAGCATTGCCAAATACCATGATTGGCTTGCCTTCTTTTATCTGGTCTTCAAACACAGTCTTTATTGCCTGCTTGCCCCTGAAAAACACCACTTCTTTTTTTTCCTCAGAAAACCTGCCCAGGAGCTGGAGCTCTGGCATTATCTGTCTCATATTATCCTCTTTTTCTTTAAGAATTTCTAGTAATCTTTCAGGGGGCGCTGCTTCAAAATAACGCCTGTTGTTAGTTTTAATGTATGAAACCAGGCCCTTTTCCACAAGGCGTTCAATAGCATCATAAACATTTCTTCTATGAATACCTGTATGCCTTGTTATCTCACCTGCCCTGATTGAGCCTTTCTCAAGCAAAGCAAGGTATATTCTTGCCTCTATAGGTGTGAGGCCTGCTTCTTCTAGGAATTTCTGGTTCATAAAGCAAGGAAAAGGCCTCTGGATTTATAAACATTCCTTATTATGTGGTGATAAATATCACCTCAAAAATTTATATAGATTAATAGGCATTCTAACATTACCGAAAAGTTTTCGGAAAACATACGAGAGGTTATATTAAAAACCTCAGCATAACAAAACAAGGTGATAAAAATGAGTCAAAACCTGGAAAGCATTGTATTAATAAAACCTAAAGTCTACAAAAGAATTGGGACAAATGCCACAAAAGAGATGATTAGGGCAGAGCAAAGCGTACTCTCAAGCATAAAAGAAGGAATAATTGATGTGGGAACAGCACAACTAAAAGCAAAGTCAGGTTATGATAATGAGCACTTGCCTGAAGAATCGCCAAAAAGAACCCCTGAATTCGCTCTTGACAGAATTACCTTTGGATTGGTAACAGATGTTCAGGTAATAAATCCCCTTTACCAAACAGTATTTGATCAAATCACTGGATTTCTAGAGGACACCACAGAAGACTGGATGGAAAGCATTCAAAAATATAGAATCAGAACATATGAAGATGCGATTACAGGCCAGAAAGGCCCCTTTATAAGATGGGACTATCTAATGGAGCGAGTATTAAAACGCACATCAAGGCAAACTAAACTAGGTGCAACAAACGAAGTTGAAACAATAAACCCACCTAAAGAGCTCGCAGAAATGGATTTGAGCAGGTTAGTCATTCCAATAGACTTAGTAAGAAATTTTGATATTAATAAACCAGGAGCAGCAAAGATATGGTATCTTGCAAACAGGTTCTATAACGAGGTGCAAAGCGAAACAATAAAGCCTGTAAAAAAAGAAATGGAAAGAAGAACAGGTGTAAAAAAAGAAGAGATGCCTAATGAAACAAAAAAATATTGGGAGCAATTCGTAAACATACTTTACAAAGTTGAAAGCGTCCCTTCTCCAAGAAAACTGTATGGAAAAATAATAGATCTAATATTTGCCATACCGCAAAAAGACAAACCCGAAGGCGGCACAGCCCTACCTGTTGTTCCAAATCATAATAACTATATTGCACTGCTGGAAGAGTACGGGCTGATTTTGCCAAAATCACTTGAACAATGGAAGTTCATGAAAGGGAAAATGAAAGGAGAATACAATTATGAAGGAAAAATAGGGGAAGCCATTGTTTTTTACTATGGCCTTGAAAATGATTCGCGAGTTCAACAACAATTCTCCTATCTGCCAGAGTACCAGTTAAAAAGGGACGGAGATAAAATGTTCCTCTCGGTGCAGGCATTATATGACAGAATGAAGGCGCTTGAAGAAAACTATGTGGTAAATCGTCTGCATAGAAAGCACAGCGTAGTGCCTATTGTCTAGTAATTAATTAAGAAATTAAAAATTATTTTTTGTTTATTCTTATTTATTCTTCTTCAGGCCCGTAGCTTGGCACTGCTGCCTTGCTAATAATCATTATGTCACCCATGCTCTTAACCAGCTGGTGTGGCACGATTACTCCTTTTGCGCTGCCCAGGACCTTGTTCAGGAAGCTGTTCTTGGTAGCCCTGACTCTCCAGCCGAAAACTTTGTTTTGTGTAAGAATAGCCTCTTCTACGTCTCCAAAATAATCGCCAGAGTCAGTGAAAACCTTCATCTCGTATGTTTCTGAGATTCTTTTCATTTTAAGCATTGAGCACCACCTTTAATCTTTATGGGGTGAATAAAAGCGGCACAGGTATTTAAATTTAACCATTTTAGAAGGAAGATTAATAAAACATAAAAAGGGCACTGCATATTTGTTTTTAAGATGAAAATACTGGTGACTGGTTGCGCAGGCTTCATAGGAAGCCACGTGAGCGAGGCTCTCCTAGAAAGAGGAGATTGTGTTATAGGAGTTGATAATCTTAATGACTATTATGATGTGAAATTCAAGAAGCACAATCTCGAAATCCTAAAAAAACACTCTGGCTTTTCATTTTACAAGGAAGACATCTGTAATTATAAAGCCATGAAAAAGATTTTTGAAAAGGAAAAGCCTGAGAAGATTGTGCACTTGGCTGCGAGGGCAGGGGTAAGGTTCTCAATAGAAAACCCTCTTCTGTATGCTGATACTAATATCAAAGGAACCCTTAACCTGCTTGAGCTGGCAAAGAATTTCAAGGTCAAAAGCTTTGTTTCTGCGAGTAGCAGCAGTGTTTATGGCAACCAGAAAAAGATTCCATTCTCAGAAACAGATAATGTTGACACTCCGATAAGCCCCTATGCTGCTAGCAAAAAAGCAGGTGAGCTGCTTTGCCACACTCATCATCACCTACATAATATGAAGATTACCTGCCTGAGGTTCTTTACTGTTTATGGCCCCAGAGGCAGGCCTGATATGGCTCCATACATGTTTGTACAGAATGTGATGGCGGGCACTCCTATAAAAAAGTTCGGCGATGGTAAGAGCAGAAGAGACTATACCTTTATTTCAGATATTGTCAAGGGTGTGACAGCCGCAGTTGACAAAGAGCTTGATTTTGAAATCATTAATCTTGGTAATAACAAGCCAGTTGAGCTGAATAAGTTCATAAGCATCGTAGAGAACCTAACTGGCAAAAAAGCAATTATTAAAAATCTGCCAATGCAGCCGGGAGATGTTGATATAACCTATGCTGACATCAAGAAAGCTAATAAGCTGCTCGGGTATAAACCAAGTGTCAGCTTTGAAGAGGGAATGAAGAAGTTTGTTGAATGGTACAAGGAGAATCGTGTTTAACCAGTTTCTTAAAAAGAAAAAATATATAAACCTGATAAAATAAGATTAGAATATTAAATATTTAAAGCAATAAAAAGAGGCGGAGGTATAAAAAATGGCAATGGAAGCGGTTATACTTGCAATAATTATCGGCACACTAGCAGCTATTGTGTACAGTCTTAGGATTCTTGTCTTGCTTGAGAGAAGAATAGCCAAGATTGACATCAATCTGGAGAGGATTGTTGACAGGATTGCATCTGAGGAAACAAAGATTGAGAAAATGATGAAAAAAGGAAGATAAAATTTTTATTATTTTTATTTATATTA
>CAYGYA010000050.1:0-21791 GCA_964354085.1 uncultured Methanosarcinales archaeon | reverse complement strand
CAGATAATAAACCAGACCATAAAGAAATATCTTATAGGATTTGATGTGACTGATAAGAAAAAAGACTCTTGTGTGATTGAAAATCTTACAGAGCCATCTCCAGAACAGTTTGAAGTCATCCTGCAAAAGATTCTTTACAACATAAAATCAATGGTAGAGCTGACTAAAGAAAGGCTTGAGGCAAAAACACCGTCCTTTGACTACAAAGAAGTTCTTCAGACAATTCACCAATATGATAATTTCTGCAGGAGAAGCCTAACAAGGCAGAACAATGACAAAGCTGTTTATTACTGGAACTTCCTGAGCGTAATAATACATAACTCAAGAGACCTGTACAACCTTAACCAATTCCTAGATACAAATCAAAAAGGCTTGAAAATATCTAAAGAAACAATGGGGCTTGCTGAAGACAGCCTAGAGCTCTTGAATGCCATAATAAAAGCTTACCAGAAAAAAGACATGACAGAGCTAGGAGAAGTTGATGAAAAAAAGGAAAAACTCATTAAGACCGGGCTTGAAATCCTAAGAAAAGCTAGAGGAGATGAGTCAGAAATACTGTATCATCTTATTTCTGCGATACGTAACCTTTATCGCTCGACAAGTCCTTTGATGGGCCTGCTTGTTTAGGCTGTGATGAGTTAATTTTAGTGTCAAAATGAACCTTGCCTTCTAAGTCTGTAATCATGTAAAGAGCAATTGCATAATCTGTTAACTGCCTCTGTGTCGAATCAAGGAATTCCCTGTAGCCTGGCTTGACAACATTGTTTTCCACTCTTGTGAAATAGCTCATGTTGCCTGTTTTTGCCCTTGCTGTAAAGATGTCTTCTGAAGAGCAGAAATAGCTTGCAAAAATATCCTCAACACTGGTGTTTAATCCTATTGCCTGCTTTAGGTACATTGCTGCGTAAGCATGTGCAGGTCCATCAGTCATTACATCAGGATTTGTAAAATCATCAAATCTGTTCCTAAAAACAAATAATTTAGGAATTGCCGTGAGCCCTGTTCTTTGTCCTCCATACGCTTTGTTAATTTTTTCCTCTCCAACTATCTTACATGCTCTATATATGTTAGAGGTTATTTTAGGGTCTTGATTATGAATTCTCGCTGTCTGAGTAACGTAAAAGTCTAATGTATCAGATTCTTTCTTATTATAGATAACATCGATTTTCTTCTTTGCATCCTTGAGAATAGATTCTATTGTTTCCCAGTTTTGCTCTCTGCTTTCCATGTTCATGGTCACAAAATCCATGTTCATGCCTCTAATATTACGCATTATGCCAGCTTGCTGAGTATTATACCTATTGACAGGCTCTTCATTCATACTTGGCCATATTAACAATGCTAAAGAAACACCTGCAGCGGCAGCTGCAACATAAAATCCTTTCTTAAGCCCTTTCCAGGCATCACTTAATATCTTTTGCTTTGGCTCCTTTACTTCAGACAAATCAGTCTGCATTGAATGAACAGAATAATATTTTTTCTTGTCAGTCATGGTCATGGACCTATAAAGCATTTGCCTGAATCCTTTTGGAACATCAGCTAAGGCTTTTTTCAGGTTTTTCTCGTGTGTTGAAGCATCAATATGCTCGACCTCAGTTTCATCATCCTTGAGAATCACTCTTACTTTCTCAGAGCCAATAGTTATCTCTTTTCCCTTATCCTTGAAATCAGATGATGTAAGCTTATAATTGAAAGGTAGCTTTCCAGTAATCATCTTGTAAAGAGTAACTCCTAGAGCATAAATGTCTGTATTATCTGAAGATAATGATTCAGTATTATTAATAAGCGAATTTAAGAGGTTCGGATCAGTATATGATGTTCCGCCTCTTGTTGGCAGTAATTGCTCCCTGATATCCCTGACTCTTTTTGCATTTTGCCAGTCAGTCACAGCGGCATTGCCTTCCTTGTCGACAAGAATGTTTGATGGCTTAACATCCCTGTGAACAATACCTTTTGCGTGAGCATGAACCAGTGCCTCTAATACTTGGCCATAAATAGACTTAATCTTTGAAAAACCATCTTCTCCTCTAAATGCTCCTTCTGAGATTAAATCTTCCAATGACCTTGCCTGGGTGTATTCTTCAACAATCGCAACCTGGCCATCAAGGTAAAAACTGTCAAGTATCTTTGCTATTCTTGGGTGCTTTAGGTCTTCAACCCAAGCCAATTCCTCTGTATTCTTACCATAACCTTTTGACTTGTATATTTTATCACTCACAGTTCTTGGCTCTACCTCTGATTTTCTCATTTTGAGAACTCTCAGCTCTTTATGGCCAGTCTCAGTAGAGAACTCAACAAGAAAGCACGATCTGTTATCTCCCTCTCCTATATTATCCCCTCTATATTGAAGCGGAGAATATCCTCTTTTCTTTAGTATTTCCAATTCAGCTTCCCCAAGCTTATCTTGCAACATTATTCCTCTCCTCCAAGAACCTTGTTTATAGAATACTCAAAAGCATGTGACTTATTCCTGAACTTGCCCTGCCTTACATGCTCCATTATCTTCAGGGCTGTTTCCTCTTCAACAGATATGCTTAATTTAACTTTCATAAAACCACCTCGGTTTTATGACCAAAAAACAGGATTTTTTGCTTCATAATTAACCACCGTCGCACTTAGTATAAGGTAGTATATTGTACTACTACTATTTAAATCTTTCGTTTTTTAACCACTTAATAGTAACTACAAATCAAGGAGGGGGTTAGCTCCCTCAGGCATAACTTTATAAAATTCATTCCAGAACTAAATTATATGACCAGAATATGCATTGTCAAGAAGGAGAAGTGCAATCCAATCACCTGCGGTAATTATCTCTGTATTAGATTGTGCCCTGTTAACAGACAAGGCAATGATTGCATTATCAAGACCCCCGATGGAAAAGTAGCAATTAACGAGGAGCTTTGCATAGGCTGCGGCATCTGCCCTAAGAAGTGCCCTGCAGAAGCCTTGGACATTATTAATCTTCCTGAAGAACTAACCAAAGAGCCTGTTCACAGGTATTCTGAGAATGGCTTTGCTCTTTACAGCCTGCCAATACCCATCTTTGGCAAGGTTGTTGGTATTATTGGCAAGAACGGCATTGGAAAAAGCACTGCGCTCAAGATTCTTGCTGGTGTTGAAAAACCTAATCTCGGTCATCCTAAGAAAGAAGCGAGCTATGACGAGCTAATAACGTATTTCAAGGGCAGCGAAGCCCAGGGATTTTTTGAAAAATTAAAAAAAGGAAAGATAAAGCTCAGCTATAAGCCTCAGCAAGTTGACTTGATTCCAAAGCAATACAAAGGAACTGTCAAGGATTTGCTGAAAAAAGTTGATGAGAAGAAAGAGCTTGACAAGATTGCTGAACTTCTTGAGCTCAAAGCATTCCTTGACCATGATATTAGCAAGATTAGTGGTGGAGAATTGCAGAGAGTAGCAATTGCTGCTTGCGTTTTGAAAAAAGCAGATGTTTATTTCTTTGATGAGCCAACCAGTTACTTGGATGTTAAGCAAAGGCTTAAGATCAGCCAGTTCATAAGAAGCCTTGCTGATGAAAAAACAGCTGTAATGGTTGTTGAGCACGACTTAATAATTCTTGACTACATGGCTGATTTGATTCACATGATGTATGGTAAGCCTTCTGCCTACGGTGTTGTGAGCCAGCCAAAAGCTGCAAAAGCAGGAATTAACACTTATCTTTCAGGCTTTCTTAAAGAAGAGAATGTGAGATTCAGAGACCACGCAATAAAATTTGAAGCCAGGCCGCCAATTGACATTAAAAGGCTTCACTTATTGGCAGAATGGAGTGCTTTCAAGCAAAAACTTGGCAGCTTTGAATTAGAAGCAGGCACTGGTAATATTTACAAGAATGATATTGTTGGAATCCTGGGAGAAAATGGAATCGGAAAGACTACTTTTGTAAGGATACTCGCAGGAGAGATTAAAGGACATGAACTATCTGGCTTGAAAATAAGCTATAAGCCTCAGTATCTTGAGCCAAATGATGAGCTAGTGTTACATTTCCTGCAAGAAGCAATCATGAAGTATGAAGTCCAGCTTGTCAGGCCTCTTGAGCTTAAGGAATTATTCATGAGAAAACTATCTGAGCTAAGCGGAGGAGAACTGCAAAGAGTAATGATTGCCAAGTGCCTAAGCCAGGAATCTGACATAATACTAATGGACGAACCATCTGCTTACCTTGATGTTGAGCAAAGATTAAAGCTGGGAAAAGTTGTGAGAGATATTCTTAACATTACTGGCAGGAGCACATTAATAGTTGATCACGACATATTATTCATAGACACAATATCTGACAGGCTCGTTGTTTTTGAAGGCAAGCCAGCTGTTCACGGAATAGTCAAAGGGCCTTTTTTCATGGAAGAAGGCATGAATAATTTCCTGCAGAACATACAACTCACTTTCAGGAGAGATGAGGAGAGCAAGAGGCCGAGAATAAATAAGCCAGGAAGCCAGAAAGACTCTGAGCAGAAGAGGAGCGGGAAGCTGTACTATGCGTGAATCTAAAAAAAAAGAAAAGAAGAAAAACAAATTTCCTGAGCAGAAAATCCTTGTAATATTCTCAATAATATTCCTAGTCTTAATAATCCTGTCTGCCAGCTTCTTCATGGTTTTCTTTAACAGGAGCTTCTATAATAAGGAATTCAAAAAGTACGGCCAATATGATGAGCTCGGAACAATGGGAGTCCAGAAGACAGTTGACTATTTAATTAATTACTTAACTAGTGAAAATACTGAAATAGGGACTGTGCAGGAGCTTAATGCTTTTATGCCAGAAGAAAAAACGCATCTGGAAGATGTCAGGAACATTATTCATTGGGTTAAGATAATAGGCATAACCAGTCTTATACTATTAATAGGCGCTATTATACGCCTGAGCAGGCTAAAAGATTTCAAGCCGAATCTTAAAAGAATATTAATCTGTGGCTCAATAAGCACATTTGCCGTGTTAGTCATTCTGTTTGTTATCAGCCTCAATTTTCCTAGTTTCTTTGAAGGCTTCCACAAGCTCTTATTTCCACAAGGCAACTACACGTTCCCTGCTAATTACTTGTTAATAAAGCTTTTTCCAGAAGCATTTTTCAATGATTATGCAAGACAAATGTTCTTTCACACGCTAATCATGAGCCTGATCTTCTTCTTCCTAGGCTCTTCCTCTGCTTTCACCCTCAGAAATACCAGACGCGATTAGGTGAGCAACTCTAAGAGGCTCAGGGATATGCGAGTGCGTTCTCGTAATATTCAATAGCTTGAGCGTGTCCTTCCTGCTAATGCCAATGTTCTGAACATAAATATCATCAACCTTAGAAGGCTTAGGAAGCTTCTCTATTATTCCTATCTTTTTTTGCATGCCCAATTTTTCAAGAGCAGAAAACATCTTCTTATAATCAGGATAATTCCTGATAATCACAATCACAGGGATTCCAGTCTCCTTGTTCATAATAATAGGATTAATAACATTAAAGCCAGCAACAGCAACTCCATTAAGGAAAATAGCTTGCAGCTGAGGCTTGAACTTGCAATTATTAATCATCTCAACAATTCTTAGAGTTGCATCTTCTCCATCCTTCTCAACGTGAGTAGAGAGCATTCCGTCTAGAAAACTGCCACCCCGAAAAATTGTTCCAACAACAAGAACATATTTCTGCAAAGGATCAAACTTGTCAAAAGGAGCATCATCAATTCCGATGACACGGATTTCGCGCTTCATTTGAGCCTCCTTTCCTATATAAGCTTCCTCGCAAACGTCAAGAATCCTGTGTGCCCAAAGTCTTTAGTAATAGGCCTTGTTCTCTTGTCATCAATAGCCCATTCCCTTTCAATAACCTCGATGGTCTTCTCAAGCAGGAACTCATCTGGCAAGGCTTTGACAAATTCCTGCACTTGGTTAATGTTTGGCAGGTAGACAGCAAGGAATCCTCCAATCCTTAGAACTTTCTCTGCTGTCTTCATGGCTTTCCATGGCTCTGGGACATCAAGGACAAAAACATCAATGTCTTTCTCATTAATCTTCTTATAATCATAAATATCTCCTTCCTTTATCAGAATGTTCTTTGCTTCTAGCAATTCAACATTGCCTCTTGCAATCTCAAGGCTTTTCTTGTCAATATCATAGGATATTACTTTTTTAGCAATCATTCCCATGAAGCAAGCAAGTGCTCCTGAGCCACTGCCAGCATCCAATACAACAGAATTCTTGTTAATTCCTGTGCGGGCTATTATTGCTCCAATATCTTTTAGAGTGATTATCTGGGCTCCTCTCTTTATGCGCTTGTAATGGTCAAGAAAAACAGGTTCGAGGATGATGAACTCATGAGTTCCCATCTTGATTTTTGAGCCTGACTTCTTAGCAAGCTCCTTCTTCCTTATGGTGCCATGCTTTGTAGAGAAGTCCTGGTCAGCATCAACATAATGCTTTTCAAAGCCAGACAGAGTTACTTCTCTATTCAAATCCTCTACAAAAGTCTTCTTTTCCTTCTTGATTAATAGTTTCTTTGCCATTTCAGAACCTAAGCACCGAGGGAGACTCGAACTCCCGAATACAAGGGTTGCAGCCTTGTGCCTTAGCCGCTTGGCGATCGGTGCAGTTAATCATAGAACAGAAGAAAACAGCCATTAATAAATATTACTAAAAATCAAAGCACTGGACATGTCGACGTGAAGTATTTAAATAACTCTTTCCACACTTGTTTTATGAACCTTAATTTATCTAACACAGAATTTAGCAGAAATGATTTTAGAAATAAAGTAAATATTCCGATAGGATTAACTCCGCAGTTAGCAGAATTTCTAGGCATAATGATTGGTGACGGTCATATCGAAGATCGAAAAAGAAAAGATAGGAATTCAGAGAACGTATATGAAATGCAAATAACGGGGAATATAATAGATAAGAACTACTATACTAAATATGTTAATCCTCTAATTAAAAGATTATTTAATGTCAAATTTAAAATAATAGAACGAAAAAGCAGCAATTCCTTAGTGCTTTTCAAGAATTCGAAAGCAATTCACTCTTTTCTAAAAAATGAGATCGGATTAATTGCAAGAAAACACAATGTTCGAATTCCGAAAATTATAATGAAAAGCCACTTAGATTCTAAAGCGGCTTTTTTAAAAGGCTTATTTGACGCAGATTTTTGTTTGGTTATAAAATATAAGCCAAATGCTTATCCCGTAGTTCAAGGATGTGCTAAATCTGATTTACTCATCAGAGATGTGGAGGTACTTCTTAATCAACTGGGGATTAATTCTTGCACTTTTAAAGAAGAGATTTTTGACAAAAGAACGAACAGAGTTTATTCTAGACAGTGCATTTATATTAATGGAAGAAAAAGAGTAGAAAAATATATGAAGAGAATAGGGTTTTCTAATGAAAACAAAGTAGAAAAATATAGAAAATTTATGAAAAATGAACCTTAGCAACCTAAAAAAAGAGCTTGAACAATTGGCAAATCCAAAGCAGGCAACTCTTCTCCAGCGCTTTTTCAAGACAGGCAAGGGAGAGTATGGTGAAGGAGATGTTTTTCTTGGCATCAAAGTGCCTGTCCAAAGGCAGGTTGCTAAGAAACACAAAGATTTGAGCTTAAAAGAAGTTCAGGAATTACTAGACAGCAAGATTCACGAACATAGACTCGTAGCTCTGCTAATCCTAATGCAAAAATATGATGCCGCAGAGGAAGCTGTCAAGAAACAGATATTTGACTTGTACTTGAAAAACACTCGTAACATCAACAACTGGGATTTGATTGACTTATCAGCGCCTAATATTGTCGGCAATTATCTTCTTGGCAAGGACAGGAGAATTCTTTACAAGCTCGCAAAGTCAAATAGTATCTGGGAAAAAAGAATCTCAATGCTAGCAACCTTTGAATTCATTGGTAATGGCGAGGAGAAAGATACTCTTGCAATTGCTGAAATCCTGGTCAATGACAAGCATGACCTGATTCAAAAAGCAGTTGGCTGGATGCTTAGGGAAGTTGGCAAGAGAGTAAGCCAGGCAGAAGAAGAGAAATTCCTGAAAAAACATTACAAAACCATGCCCAGGACCATGCTAAGGTATGCTATTGAAAGGTTTGATAATAAAAAGAAAGAATTCTATATGAGAAAAGAATAAAAAATAAAAAAATGACCCTGGTGGGAGTTTCGCGAATCCTTTACATTCTCGAAGGGGACTCCGGTCGAAGACTAGGAGTCGCCTTTTTCTCCGAGTTCTTTCGCAAAGAACTCTTTCGAACCCACGACCTACAGCTTAGAAGGCTCTGGCGAGTGACTTTTGCTTATCACTTGTCGCCCTATCCAGGCTAGGCTACAGGGCCATTACAGATAATAAGTATTCTACTGTGTTTATAAAAGTTTTTAGAATTTTATGGGACTAAGCGAACAAAGTGAGCGCATGTCACATTTTTTGATTAACCTTTGATTTAAAGGTTAGTTTATAAAAGTTTTTAGAATTTTTGCCCTAAAGCCTCTGCTTGTTAGCAAATATCACAAGTATGAAGTAGATTGGTGCTGCTATTGCCAGGAGTATTAATGCAAGCACCTTGAACAAGGCTATTAAGCCAGCAGCCTGGGCTATGAATGATCCTAGGGGTATGAGGATTATGAATGGTATTATTACTGCTATGCTCAGGGCTGCATAGTAGAGTTTTCTCTGCTCCTCGTTAAGTATTTTTCTTATTAGCAGGCCTTGCCCCATCCCGAGGATAGCTGCCCCTATAACAGAAAGAGCATTAGCCAGGGTTATGCTAACAAAGTTAGGATTATAAACTGCTACAAGTGGCATTATTGCCAGTAGCAAAGTTCCAAAAACCATGGCCGGTGCTAATCCTACTTTCTTGTTAAGATAGTTTGAGAATGCAGGCCCTATGAATGATGCTATTATTGCTATGGCGATGATTACTGCTATGTTGGTGAATCCTCTGAAAGCAATGTCTTTAAATTTGTCATAGATAAATATTCCATAATATGAGTTTCCGAGTATCTGCACTAGTCCTGTTATTGAGCTTGCAAACACTAGTGTGAACAAATACTTGTTATTGACAAAGCTCTTGGTCTGTACTTTTATCCTATGGTAATAGCCCTTGAAAAAACCAGCTGTCATCGGGGGTGATTCAATTTTCTTCTCTTTTATGTAATGAAGCACATAGCCAGAGAGTATGAATGCGATTGCTGTTATCTCAAAGGCAATTAGATAGCCATAAATGGGGAGGGTTTTGCCAAACAAGCTCATTTTGGTGATGTTAAAGATAGGGAACTTGTCAAACAAGTAGCCTGAAAGCAAAAGAGATGCTCCTGTGATCAGGACTCCATAATGGGACATCCGAAGCAAGAACTTGCTCATCTTCTCTTTTTTTATGGTTTTCTCAACCAGCTGGTTATACAAGTCACCATAGGTAACAACACCTACACTGCCTATTAGAAGGGCGAGAGAGAATAGTGCAAGTGATTTTATAACCACTGCCATGGCTATGAACAAGAAGCTTATGCCAAATAGTATGCCTGCTTTGCTCATGAACTTCTTACTAATATTCTTAAATTTTGCATATTCTTGCAAGAATGATGAGACTATTAAGGAAATAATAGTCTTTAGGCCGTTAATAATTCCTATCAGCAGGAAACCTGCTCCTGTCAGGTAGAAAAGTATGTTAATGAATTGCACGCTGGCAAAGCCATAGCCAATCCTGTCAAATATTTCCTTGGCAGTCAGAAGGCTGTTGTTAGATTTATCATCCTTGCTTTGGGAAGGGCCTTTAATGTTCTGTATTACCTCAACAACCTCTTCTTCTAAATAGCCTTGGCTTACGAGCTCGGTTTTTATATCATCAATAGCTCTCTCCTGCTCAAAAGCCTGAATTATCTTATCCTCCAACTCCTTACTCATAATAAAAACTCTGGGATAAGAAGTTTATAAATTTATTGGAGTTAGTTAAAAACAAAAACTATTTATAGCCTTAGCTCGTATTTTGTAATTGGATGAGCAAGATTATGTTTGCCTTTAAGCAGCTCGGAAAAAAGAGGGTTGGAAGGCTTGACAAGAAATGGGATTTTGATGCGCAGAGCGCTATTAGCAGCGCCCCTTTTGTAGCTGATATTGATGGTGACGGCAAGAAAGAGATAATCTTTGGCACCAAGAAGGGCAAGTTATTTGTTCTTGACATGGATGCTGGCATTAAGTGGTTTTATGATTCTAATGAGAAAATTGATGAGGTCGAGCTATTGTTCCTCGATGTTGAAGATGCTAGTAGCATAGAAGCTTGTCCTAATGTTGGCGACCTTAATGGCGATGAAAAGAATGAGGTTGTGTTTGGCACAGAGCTAGGCATGGTATATGTGCTTGATGATAAAGGCAAACTGCTCTGGAAGTATAAAGCAGGAGGCGCTATAAGGGGGCAAGTATTGCTGTATGACTTGTATGATGATAATGACGTAAAAGTAATCTTTGGCTGCGAAGATAACAAACTTTATGTGCTTAACAGTAACGGAAGGCTGGTCTGGAGGTTTGATGCTGGCAGCCCTGTCCAGAGCACTCCGGGGATTTTGCACAAGGACAAGCCCATGATTGTTTTTGGCGCTAGTGATGGCAATGTTTTCTGTGTTGACAGGAAAGGAGACTTGGCATGGAAGTTCAAAACCAAAGACAAGGTATTTGCCCAGCCTGCAATTAACCACCTCTTTGATGATGATAGGCTATTTGTAGTGATTGGCAGCAGCGACCACCATCTTTATGTTCTTGATGATGCTGGAGACCTCTTCTGGGATTATAAGACAGAAGGAGCTATCCTGGGAAAGGTTTGCCTTGTTGATATTAATGATGACAAGAAGCTTGAGCTTGTTTTTGGAAGCTGCGATAATAATGTTTATGCACTCAGCCCTCAGGGCGAAAAGCTCTGGAGCTATGAAACTGACTTCTGGGTTGTGAGTGAGCCTATTGTTGAGGATATTGACGGAGATGGCAAAAAAGAGGTTGTGGTAGGAAGCTATGACCATAATGTTTATGTGCTTGATTCAGAAGGCAGCTACTTGCTTGATTACATGCCTGGGCTTAGCGGAGTAGTACAGCAGGCAGGCCATTATAGTGACATCATTACTCAAGAGCCTGGAAAAGTAACTGGTAAGAAGATATGGCAGTTCAAGACAGACGGAATTATTGTAGGCTGCGCCTATATACCTGATGATAATAGCATTGTGGTTAACACCAAGTCAGGAATGGTTAATGACTTAATGCATAAAAAAGATTAGAAAAGTATTAAAAAGCGAAAAGTTAATATAAAAAAAGAACAGTAGTACATAAAAAAGAGGTGTAAATGTAAGTGGCCGGGATTATTTCTAGCAAAGCAGAGATTAAGAGGATTCCTCTCTACATTGAAGGTTTGGATGAGAATATCCAGGGAGGGGTGCCTGAAGGTCACATTACTCTCGTCAGTGGAAGCGCTGGTACAATGAAGTCTTCAATAGCATTTAATATTCTTTATAACGAGGCAATGAAAGGCAAGATTTGCGTTTACTTCTCTCTTGAGCAATCCTATAATTCTATCATCAAGCAAATGATTAATATGAATTTTGACATGAACAAAGTGAACCTGGTTGTTATAAAGGACTTGGCAGACCTCAGAACAGCGCTTAGCAAAATGAAAGGCGATGAAAAAGGAGCCATGGTGATGGTTGATATTGGTTGCATAAGAAAGGAAATAAAGGATGTAAAAACAGCTGATAACAAGAGCTGGCTTAATGTTATCAAGAATGTGGTCAAGAGGATAAAAGAAGAGGTTGATTGCAAGCTCTTCTGCCTTGACTCTCTCAGCGCATTGTATGTTCTTTCAAGATTTGAAAATCCAAGAATTGAATTATTCTATTTATTCGAGTTCCTTAGAGACTTGGAAATTACCTCATTCCTGATTTCAGAGTGCCAGCCTGAGAGCGGAAAGTTCAGCGAGTTTGAGATAGAAGAATTCTTGTCAGATGCTATAATCTTCCTCAGGCTTACTCCTTTCAGGAGGAATGTTGTGCGTGAGATAAGTATTGTCAAGATGAGAGCAACTGCCTGCAACAATGATATCTTCTCATTAGAGTACAAGCATGATAGGTTCCAGGCAATGTATGGCGGACAGAACCCGCTGCTTTGAGCATAGCTATTTCGATAGACTCTAAATTCATAACTTATTTATATTGTTGTTTTAATTCTTATTCTCATCATGTGCGGAATTGTTGGCTTTAATTGGGAGGACAAGAGCCTTGTCAGGCGTATGACTGAGACTATTACTCACAGAGGACCTGATGATTCTGTGTTGTTCACTGACAGCGGCATAAGCCTGGGAATGAGAAGGCTGAGCATTATTGACCTTAAAAAAGGAATTTATCCCTTAACCAACGAAGACAGGAATATCTTTGTCATATTCAATGGCGAGATTTATAATTTTCAGAAGCTGAAAGAAATGCTTGAACAAAAAGGCCATTTCTTTAGAACTCATACAGACGGAGAGGTTATTGTCCATTTATACGAAGAGTACAAAGAAAATTTTGTTAAGTTCCTTAACGGTATGTTTGCCATTTGCATTTATGACAGCAAGGCAAAAGAGATTTTTCTTGCAAGGGACAGGGTTGGCATCAAGCCATTATATTACTGGTTCAGCAAGGGAAACCTGGTTTTTTCCAGCGAGATTAAGAGCATACTTGAGCTTAACAGTGTTAAGAGAGAAATTAATAAGACTGCAATGAACCAGTATTTTGCCCTTCGCTATAATCCTTGTGAAGAAACCTTGTTCCAGGACATTAAGAGGCTTTTACCAGGTCATTTCATAAGGTTCAGCCTTGAAGACAAGAACCTTATTATTAGTAAGTACTGGGATATTAATCTTGAAGAGCAAGGAAAATATAGCCTTTCTTCTTTTGAGAAAAAACTCTTTGAGCTGCTCAAGGATTCTGTTAAGAAGCAACTTATTAGTGATGTTCCTCTCGGAGTTTATCTTAGCGGAGGGCTTGACAGCAGCGCCATTGTCATGATGATGAGCCTGATAAGGAAAGAGGAGAACAGTGATGCTCCTATCAGGACTTATAGTGTTGGCTTTGCTCATAATGAAAAGATTAATGAGACTCAGTATGCAAAGCAGATTAGCGAATTGTTTGGCACAGAGCATAAGGAATTTTTTATTGAGCCTGATGTTGTCAAGTTGTTGCCAAAAATTGCCTGGCATTGCGATGAGCCAATGGCAGATTCGGCACTAATACCTGTTTATCTTTTGTCAGCAGCTGCTAAAAAAACTTCTACTGTGATTCTTACTGGTGATGGCGGTGATGAAATATTTGCTGGCTATGATCATTATAGGTTCTTAAAAGCAACACACTTAGCAAGCAAGCTCCCCTTGTTCAAGGCCTGGGCTCCTATTCTTAACAAGAGCATCCCGCTAAAGACTTGGGATAAGTTCTATAAGCACTCATCTGACCTTGGAAAATCTGCTTACAAGCGTGGGGACTTGGTTATTAGAGCAATAAAAGATAACGAGGCAAAAGCTTACTATGAGCTTAATGGCATGTTTGATGATGATGAGAGAAAAGAGCTTATGAAAACCAATCATTTTGAAAAAATTAATTATGATGCTATTAATAAAGAGTTTTATGAGGGACGAGCTGATTATCTTAAGCAGGTTCAGTTCTTTGATTTCAAAAGATTACTTGCAGAAAGCTTTCTCATGAAGACTGACAGGATGACTATGGCTAAGAGCGTAGAAGCAAGAGTGCCTTTGCTTGACCATAGGATTGCAGAGCTGGCTTTCAGCATGCCGAGCAGTTATAAGCTAAAAGGATTTTCAACAACCAAGTATGTTTTCAAGAGAGCGCTTAGAAAGCACTTGCCAAAGGAGATTGTTGAAAGAAAAAAACAAACCTTCCATGTACCTGTTGAGAACTGGCTTGATAAGGAGCTAAAACCAGTTGTTGAGGATTTGCTTAATACTACCAAGCTGTTCCGTGAGGGCATACTCGATCCTTACCAAGTCAAGAAGATAATGGATAATTATAAGAGCGGAAAATTATTCTATGCAAGGCAGATATGGACTTTACTGAGCTTTGAGCTATGGCACAGGCAGTTTATTCAAAGAGAAAAGGTTGTCATTTGAGGAATAAAAATGAAGTATACTGATAAGAAAATATTTTTTGTAATCCCAGCTTATAATGAAGGAAAAAGCATAGGTAGAGTTGTTAATGAATTGAAAAAGGCTGGTTATAATAATATTATTGTTATTGATGACGGCAGCAAGGACAACACCTATGCAGAGGCAAAAAAGAGAAAAGCTATTGTTCTGAAGCACATTATTAACAGGGGCCAGGGAGCTGCTCTCAGGACAGGCATTGATTATGCTCTAAAAAATGGTGCAGAAATAATCGTAACCTTTGACAGTGATGGTCAGCACAGGATAGAAGACTTGGAAGCAATGCTAGGTCCTGTTGTTAAAGGAGAAGTTGATGTAACCCTAGGCTCAAGGTTCCTGAAAAAGACAAATATGCCTCTCAGTAGGAGAATCCTTTTGAAAGGCTCTGTATGGGTTCAATGGGTTTTTTACGGAGTAAAGCTTAGCGATGCCCATAATGGCTACAGAGTGCTAAGCAGGAGAGCAGCAGAGCAGATACACATCGATTCTGACAGGATGGAGCATGCTTCTGAGATTGTTGAAGAGATAATGAAAAAGAAAATAAAATACAAGGAAGTGCCAGTAGTTATAAGGTACAGTGGTTATTCCATGAGAAAAGGAGAAGCTTCATTCTTGGGAGCAGTAAAGATACTTTTCAAGATGCTAATCAGGAGAATAACGCACTAAAAAACCTGCTTGAAACCATGCTTTATTATTCCCGGGTTCTTAACAGCAATGCTTAATAATAGTTTGAATAATTGGTCCCTGTTAATTCCTTGCAATGCTTTCTTTGATTCATTGTTGTTCAAATCCTTGATTAGTTCATTCCAATCATCAGGAGTGAATGAGTCCATCATTTTTCTCATCTTAAGATTAAGCCAGAGCCCTGGCAAAAGGTTCAAATAAAGCCCTGCGATATAGCTGACGTCATTATTAATTGTGTGGGCAACTATCTCTGCTGATCTTAATCCAGGAACTAATCCTCCGCCAGTTGTTGCCTTGACAAAGCCAGCAGCATCACCAATCAGGAAAATGTTTTCCTTGCTAAAAGAAGCTGAAGATTTAAAGATAGGCACTAGGCCCCCTTGCTTTGCAATAACTTTTCCCTTGTATTTTCTTAATAGTTTGTCAAATTGTTCTTTGGGATTGTGAATTGAAGCGACTCCGATTCTCAGAGTGCTTTTGTTCTCAGGCACTGCCCAGCCAAAACCTCCTTTAAAAGGATAAAAGTCAATTATGTTATTATTATTTTTCTTGACAACAGCCTGGATTCCAGTAAAGAATTTTCTGCCAGCAAATAATCCGATACTCTTAGCAACAGGACTTAACGGGCCATCTGCGCCAACAAGATGAGAAAACTTGAATTTCTTAATTCTTCCAGACACCATGTTCTTAACAAGAACGCTGTTGCCTTGTATTGACATGAATTTATGGCTGAAAAAGAACTCAACGCCTTTTTTCCTTGCTAAATTATAGAAATAAGAATCAAACTTCTGCCTGTCAACAATAATGTCAGGCTTGTCAAGCTTTAGCTTGATGAAATTATTATTTGGAGAAAATATACTCACATCACTAACTTGGTTAATAATGAAATTATTCCTCTTAGGAATAAAATTAAATATTTCCTGAGTGACAATTCCGGTGCACTGGATAGGCAAGCCAACGTTCTTGTGCTCTTCGAACACAACAACCCTGAATTTGTCAGCGAGAAGGCTAGCAGCATAGCAGCCAACAGGACCAGCACCAATAATTGCTATCATCAAGCAGTAGATAAAAGAATAAGGTTTAAATAGTTTGTTGAAATACCGGTGGCAAATGGGGATTACAGAAGAAAAAATAAATCCTAAACTCAATCTAGAAGCTATTGTAGATAGCGAAATATTCCAGCCCGAAAAGAATATTTTCAAGAAAGCAAAGCAGAAAATTGAAAAAATAGTGTTTCATAATAAGAACAAAATAGTAATTCCTTTAAGTATTGCAACAGGTGGCTTCGGCTATTATTATTCATATTTAGCCATAGAAAAGTTTTGGGACATACTCAAGATACTAAGACCCGGATCTTCTCCCCAAGAGCTTTTACCAGCAGAATATTCTATTCCAATAGGATTGGCCGTAGGTGCAGGAACATACATCGTTACAGATGATGTAATAAAAAATCAGATTGGAAAAATGCTTCTTGGAATAAAAGAACACGGAATTGATTTGAAAAAGAAGAAAGAGGATTTTCTGAGAAGGCATAAGAAAGAACTTACTTTAGCAACATGGGTTGCTACCATGGGAGTTTTTGCTCAGAGATATCTAAACAAGATAGGATCTCTTCCTCCTGAGGCAAGACAGGCTCTTAGTCAAAATGCTGAGAAAGCAATCCCAATGGCCATAACATTTGGCCTGGGCGGTTTGGGTGCTTTTTATCTTTTCTTCGGCCGAATAGGAAAAATCTCTTTTTTCAAAAGTAATGAAATGAAGAGAGCGACCTCTGGAGCGGCATCATATAAGCTTTCAAAAAAGAACGGCATTCGCTATCTTGAGAGTGAAAGTAAAGAGGGCAACATATACGCAGACATGATTCTGGCAGAAGTAGAAGAAAATATTGATAGAAAACTGGAATACGAAAAAAAAGTTATTGAAAAGATTAAATCAGAAAAGCTGTTTTACGATGAAAAAATAGACTGGGTTAAGCTAATGAATGCGGGTTCTAACTACATTAATTTAAGAAAAGGAAACATAGAAAGCGTAATATCAATGGCTATGGGAATATACCCTCTGAATCCTTCTAGATCAATAAGACTGTTGAATAAACTTAGCGACGTACAAGAACTTGATATTAAAACAGATATCCTTAGCACCAAAACTCTGTTCCTCAACATGCACGAAGCAGACAAAACAGAAGATTGGCAGGAATTACGAAGCTGGCTTGAAAAAGAAGGAAAACTCCAACTGATTGAAGGAAGCGAAGGCTGGACATCCAAGTTCTTTGATAAATTTACTGGCAGGCTTTATATTTTCAAAGATTACAAAGAAGATAAGAGTAATAAATTCTTCATTGAAAGAGCAACACTTGAAATATTAAAAGGCTCTGTAATTAGTGTCGAGAATCCGCTATTTTATTATGATGAAGAGAATGAACACAGACAGGTTTTCATAAGAAATGGGGAGAAGAACTTAAGGGAAGACTTGGAAAATAAATCAATACCTGAAAGGCGCATAGCTTTTGAAAAAGTGCTGCCTTTACTGATGCTTTATCAGCAAAAGATTTTTTCTACATTACAAAAAGAAGGCTCTGAATTTGTTATGGACACTGAATTCAGAGGAGAAAAAAGGAGGGTAGTAATTCCTGTGCTTGATTTGGAAAGGAATCTTATTAGGAGAGCTTTTACAGGGTCAAAAAATAGTGAATTAAGACTTGGAGAAAATGAATACCTTCCCGATTTGTTAAATAAAATTACAGAGTACAATCAATTAAATCAGTACAAGCATCTTCTTACTTTTAATCATGGAGATCTTGTTGCAGCCAATATAACTGAAACTTTATGCATAATTGACCCCAGATCGAGAATAGCTCATCCACTCTACGATTTGGTTTATATTTCCTGCGACCCAGTCTTTGTTCCTTTAAGTTTTGATTCTAGGAAAGAAAAAATTCTTGAATTAAGCCTTAAAAAAGATGAGTTTAAAGGTATGGAAACGGACTTAGCTAGAGCTATTGATTCATTATACCCTAATATCGCGCTATGTAATGCGGGAGCTAATTTATTCTTAGGTAAAAAAGAGCTTACAAAAATAATTCTTAATGACCTGCTTGAATTCTCTAAAGGAAAACTTTTTGAAAAAGAATTGGTGACTTATTTAAAGCATAGCAATATGCCTTCCTAAAGGAAATTGAGTAACTAGCAAGACCAATAGAGTGAATCTAAATATTAGCTATAATTAAAGAACTATTCATTTCAAAAATCATCGAGAATATACTGAAGAGATAATTAGTAAATTTTAATTCCTTTAATGAAACAGTGCTCAGTTTTGACTCAAATTCTTTTTTTATTTTGTCACTTTTTTGACCAAATTCTTCTAATTTCTTGAAATCAAAGTCGTATAATAATTCATACGATAACCTTAACAAAAGGTTTATTTCGTGAAGACAAGTAATAGTTTCTGCATTAACGCGATTAAACTTATTTTTAATGAGAAACTTAGTGAAAGCCTTATAACCATCGCCGATTTTTTCTAGGGTTTCACAAAGATAATATTTGCTTGTTGTTTTGCTTATAGTTTCACGTCCCTGAATATTAATAATTCTCCGGCATAAATCGCTATATTTGGTAATAAGCAAGTCTCTTAACTCTATTTCTTCAAGAGCTTTGAGATTTCCTTGTTTCACATAATCTAAGGTGTCCTCGGCTGAAGAGAGTAATGAAAGGAATAATCTTCTAAAAACATTATCAAATTCCTCTACGTGAAGCTCAGAAAGGTTTTTGATAAGTAAAGTTCTTTGTCCATGTTTTATTATTTCGTAACCAGTACAGGATCTGTTCAGAACTTCTCTTATAGCAGCGTATTGTTCAGGAGAATAATACGTAATTTCTATCTCATCATATCCTGCTTTGTACATTCCGCCAATTGTCCTGCTGAGCATTAAGTTCAGGTCTTTCGCATCAAGCACCTTAGTTACTTTCTCTCCTTCCCCATGAACTTTAACTACCAGCTTTCGTTCTCCTTCTTCTACCTCTACGTCGTCTCCTTTCTTTACTCCGTATTTCTTTACCCATTTATTGGGCATGCTAACTACGAGAGTCTTGCCTGCTAGCTGGATTACTTTTCTTTTCATAGATTGAGTGATTCTGCTATTGTTTTTAAATTTTTCTAAATTATATAATTATAAGCCGTTATATATAGTATAAGGAGAAAGTATATATGATTCTTAGAGAATGCTATTTGTAAACATTCCGGCTCTAACGAAAGGAGCTCCTTAATGACCGGAAAAACATCGTGGTGAGGTGAAGGAGATGATTAAAAACTCCGACTTAAAACTAATTGCATACCTAAGGAAGAATGCCAGGCAAACCCTGACTGAGATCAGCAAGAAGACAAGGATTCCAATAAGCACTTTGTACGACAAACTAAGGCTGCATGAGCGCACAGTAATCCTAAAGCATACAACCCTCCTGGATTTTGCAAAGCTAGGATTTAACTGCAGGGCCAACATCCTGCTTAAAGCTGGGAGAGAGGAAAGGGACAAGCTGGGAAGCTATCTGAAAGCTCATCCGGCAGTCAACAATCTCTATAAAATTAATAATGGCTTTGACTTCCTTGTAGAAGGAGTATTCTCTCATGTCAAGGAGCTAGAGGACTTCGTTGACACTTTGGAAAAGACTTTTCCTATTGCAGAGAAAAAAACCCATTATGTCATTGAAGACCTTAAAAGAGAAGAGTTCATGCCTACAGAGATAGCATAAAACCATCTTTATACTATGTTATCATTATTTAGTAGTTAAGTAACGAAATATTTATAAAGAAGGATTATTCTCTTTTTTTCTAAAGCTTTATATTGGTGATTTAAATGGCTCTTGACAATAAAACCGGCTCAATTTTTCGCAAAATGGGTTTGTTTGGGACTTCGGCACTTTTAGCCCTTAACATGGCTTGCATTAATTACGAGAGAATGAACAGTAGCTCTAACCCTGCATTGTATTTAAGCGACAATGGCAAGAAACTAACAGCAGAATACTCTTCTGGAAAAAAGATTTACCTTGAAAGCGAGTGTAAGATCCAAGATGTTTTAGAGCAATTTCATATTGACAATTATCGCGTAACCAAAATTAAGAATCCTGATCGCGAAACTTTCACTGAAAACACGGCATTAGGCAAATCTGTCTGCGAAGCTGCGTACGATGTTTTAAAGCAAGACATGAAGAAAAGAGCAATTGCTGACGATATCCAGGAAACAATAAGAAACAAAGCTAAAACCAATTAAGAAGGTATAAATGCAGAGGTGCTTACATGTTAAGATTGGAGGATAGAGTAAAAAAAGGTTTTATTGCCTTGGCTGCCACTGTAATGTTAAGCCCGATTGCAGATACTTTTGTTCCTCTTCATTTTCAAAACTCGTCAAATCTTTATGCCCAGTCTCAGGAAAATGGGCAAAAGAAGAAATCTTCTTTTTTCGAAGAGTACAGCAAAAAGGAAAAAAAGAAAGCTGATGTTAAAAAATATGAGCTTCAGCCAGTTGATATTAATGTGTATGATAAGGACGGCTCTTTTTATCGTTCATACAAAAACATTAGCGCTGAAAAGTCAAAGAGTCTCACTATAAAGATTCCTGAGGGTGGAAGAGTAGAGCTTCTTACCAAAAGCAATTACCCTGAATGCATAATTGACATGATGATAAAGGAAGATGTAAAAGACCAAGCAAAACCTCAAAGACTAACTAACCCGAGGACAAATGGTTATGCTTTCCAAGAATACATGGATATTTCTTCGCTTGGCTTAAAAGCAGGGACAAAGGGCAATGTTGATTTTCTTTTAGAACCAATAAGAATTGACCTTGGATTGCCTCGCCAGCTCAAAAGCATAACTGTAGATTATGAGATAATTCAAAGATTACCAGCTCAACCCAAGCAGACAGCACCTGATAAGCCCGAGCAGACAGCGTCTTATAAACCCAGAGCGCCTGGAAAAAAACGTCAGCCTGACATGGAGGAGGAAAATAAGCAATTCGTGCCAAGAGGCCAGCCAAGGGGCAGGTCAAAAAAGGAGCATGGCAGACAAGGAAATGATTTGTCAAGGATAATCTTAGGCATTGGCACAGAAGATATAGGTCAGGGTGATAAAAGCTTTGACTCATTTGAAGCAGATGCTTATCTAAGCTTTAATGAGAAATCATTATTGCATTTTAATGCAATTCTTAATCATCTCAATAATCCTTTGGACGAGTGTGCTGAAGAAAATGTTAATATCACTAATTTGCGAGCCGGAGGATTGTTCTCACCTGTTAAGGGACCAGTCCTGGGTTTTGAAGGAAGCTATTCTTCTTCTAACAGAACAATAAACTTTTACAGCCCATTCATACTTCCTCAATCAGCAGGCAGTAATAGTAATTTATTCCTTCTAGGAAAAGCAGGCTTTACTAATGGTTTTGGAAGGAACACTATTGCTTTGCTGGGAGTTGGTGGGATTCAAAGCCAGAAAAAGACTTTATATGATGAATGCAGATATGTTTGCGGTGAGCAAGACGGCTTGAATCTTGTTTATGGCGGAGAAGCTTTTATTGACCTTGGTAGGGATAAGAAGAGTAAAGTCGCATTATATTTTGGAGGGAACATGCTATTTTTCAAGCCTTTAGGTCATCAAGATGCAGAATCAATAGGAACACTAACTAATGGCATGGCATATAATATTAAGGCAATGGCTCATGTTAAGGTTTCAGGTAATATAAAATTAGGTTTCATGGCAGGTTATGGTAAGAGTGATTTTACCTATGGCTTGCATCATAAAGTAGAACAAGACAGGACCAGTATAAAGGGCTCTTTAATATTTGATTTTTGAATTAGTAAAATAAAAAAACTTATAAACTCTTGACTATTCCATAGTGGTAAAATGAATAAGTGTGTTGTTTTGGGGGTTATCGTATTCTTAATAGCAGTTATGTCTTTATCAGTTGTTTCTGCTCAAACA
>CAYGYA010000049.1:0-69722 GCA_964354085.1 uncultured Methanosarcinales archaeon | reverse complement strand
TTGAAAGGTTTAACCAAAAACTTGTTTTTGGAAAACCTTCGAAATGACGGGCATTTCTGCAGGTTTAACCAAAAAACTTTTAAAAGCCAGACATTTTACTATTCTAGGAGAGTTAAATTAACAAGATTGTGAATAAGTCATGAGGTGGTAAATTTGGCTAAGAATAAGAAAAGCTCAGGCAAAGAAGTAAATAATGACAATAAAGGATTAAAGGTTTATAAGGTTGAAAATGCTCAGCAAAAAGAAGAAGCAAGAAGGAGGAGAAACAAAACCATTCAGACCTTTCTTATTGTGCTCATTGTCATCCTGGCAATAGCAGCTATTTTCTCGGCAATAAATACTTTTTTCCCAGACTTATTCGGCAAGTTCAGCCTTAGCGGCAAGCTTGCAGCCAAGGTTAATGGCGTTCCAATAACTGAAATACAATTAAACGAGGATTATGCGAGGCTTCCTCTGCAATACCAGTACTTCATAACCAAGGACGCTTTTCTCAAGCAATTAATTGACGAGGTTCTTCTCACTCAAGAAGCGACAAGGCAAGGCTTTACTGTAAGCCAACAGGAAGTGGATGAAAGCCTTAATACTTTTATGCAGGAAAACAATGTAACTCCTGACAAGCTGAATGAGGTTCTTACCCAGAAAAAGCTTAACTATCAGCAGCTAAGAAACCTTGTAGAGAACCAATTATTGATTGACAAGCTGCTCCAGAAAGAAGTCAAGGATAAGGCTAATGTAACAACAGAGCAGGCTTTGAAATACTACAATGATAACCCTGCCACTTTTAAGGCTCCAGAGATGGTAACAGCAAAGCATATACTAATCGGCCTGGTGAACAGAACAATGGAGCAGGCAAAGCTAAAAGCACAGGAAGTATTTGGCATGCTGAAAAATGATAAAAGCAATTTCTGCAGTTTAGTAACCCTGTATAGCGATGATTCTGGAAGCAATGATAACTGCGGTGAATACACTTTTCCAAAAGGCCAGATGGTTCCAGAGTTTGAGAAAGCTGCATTTGAGCAGGGAATCGGGAACATAAGCATTATCAACACTACATTTGGCTATCATATTGTCTTGACCACTAACCTTACATCTGAGAAGAAAGTGCCTTTCAGTGATGTTCAGGACCAGATAATTTCTGTGCTAAAAACCCAGCAGGAAAAGATGGTATATTCAGACCTTGTAGCAGGCTTGAGAGCAAAAGCCAAGATTACTAATTATTATGAGCAGCAACTATTGGCAGAGCAGGCAAAGCAAGCTGCTGAGAACAAGACAGAAGTACAGCCAGCTGAGGAAGCTGGAGCTAAGACACAAGTGACTGTTATAGCTCCTGCAGAGACAGAGACCACAGAACTTCCAGAGGAAGAGATTGCTGCAGAACAAAAAGAGCTTGGGGCTGAGACAGAAAAAGCAGTAGAAGAAGTTGTTGAGGAGGAACCAGTACAGCCTCAGCCAGCAGAGCTTGGATTTACAGACTGCCTGAAAAGCAAAGGAGCAGTCCTTTACGGAGCTTACTGGGACTCAAGCACCAAGACTCAGAAAGAATACTTTGGAGCAGATGCTGCTAATATCAACTATATTGAGTGCGGAATCCAGGGAGATTACAGGGCTCAGGCAGAAATATGCAAAGAAGCAGGCATACAGGCTTACCCGACATGGATTATAAGCAATGACAAACACATGGGCATCCTGGAGATAAAGCAATTATCAACCTTGACAGGGTGCAAGGCATAAGATTTTTTTATTCTTTTTCTATTTATTTGTATAACTAATTAGTAGTAATTATCGTTTGTTTTTAGGAGGCTTCTCGTCGAGAGCTATAAAACCCAAACATTTAAAAACCCCTGACCACTACCTTTTCTTTGGCCCGGCACAGAGTTGCTCATGCGAGCCTAAGCACAAAGCTTTTGGCTGTGAGCATTGTGAGTTAGTGTTGGGCTACAATTAGCTTTAATGTTCAATCAAGTACAACGAAAGTCAGAAAAAAGACAAAAGTTAGAAAGAAAGACAGATAGGGAACAGGCACAAAAAGCCTTTTCATCATACTCACTTCAATTATTCAGAAAGTATTCATGGATAAGAAGGATTTTTTATTTTTGAAAAGGAAAAAGAGAGAGTAAGGGAAAAGTTTTAGGTGCTTGTTCTAAAGAAGGAGCAATTATTTGCTATTACACCATGCTCATAAATATTATAACTGAACATTGCAGGTATTATAAGCTTGTGCTAGCAGATGATAAATTAGACTCCTTCTGAAAAGCTAGAAAGTAAGTGAGCCCCGCCGGCGAATGAGGCGCCTAAAACTAAGTTTAAGTTAAGAAAACTAAAAGATTAACAGGCCCCAGGCGGACTAAAATAATGTTTAAAATTAATATAAAGGTGATTTAAAATGGCAAAGATAGCACAAGTATCAGCAAAATATATTGTTCATGCTGAGATACAGATTGAAGGAGTAGTAGACAGGCCTGATGTGATAGGCGCAATATTTGGCCAGACAGAAGGGCTTTTAGGAGCGGATTTGGAGCTAAGAGAACTTCAGAGAAGCGGAAGAATAGGAAGAATAGAAGTTAATATTGACACTAAGAGCGGAAAATCAGCAGGTGTGATTATTGTTCCTAGTTCTTTAGATAAATCAGAGACATGCATAGTAGCTGCAAGCCTTGAAGTAATCCAGAGGATAGGACCTTGCAATGCAAAGATAAAAGTAGCTAATATTGAGGATGTAAGAGTTTCCAAGAGGCAGTTTGTTATTGACAGGGCAAAAGAGCTCTTGAAAGAACTGATAGAGTCAGTAATGCCTGACAGCCAGGAACTGGCAGATGAAGTATCATATGCAGTCAGGGTTATGGAAATTCAGGAATATGGCAAGGACAGGTTGCCAGCAGGACCTTCAGTAGATGAGAGCGACGAAGTTATTGTTGTTGAAGGAAGAGCAGATGTTCTCAACCTATTAAAGCAAGGCTTCAAGAACGTGATTGCAATGAACGGCACCAGTGTCCCAGAAACAATTATAGAATTGAGCAAGAAAAAGACCTTGACAGCATTTGTTGACGGAGACCGAGGAGGAGACTTAATACTCAAAGAGCTCGGAGGAGTTGCAGAGATAGACTTTGTGACCAAAGCACCTGATGGCAAAGAAGTAGAAGAGCTGACCAAGAAAGAAATACACAAGGCACTAAGGGCAAGAGTTGCATTTGAGCAGGCAAAAACAGATGTTACCACAGAAGGAGGAAGAGGAGAAAGGATCGAAGAGAGAAGAGCTCCTCAGCAAGCTCCTGTAAGAGACTTCAGGGACAACCGCGGAGACCGAGGAGGAGACAGGAGGCCTCCAATGCAGCAACAACAGCCAAGGCCTCCAATACAGTCGCCACAAGCACCTGTAGGCAAGCCAAAAGAGGCAACACCTCATGAGAAAGAAGTTTTTGAGGAAATGCTCGAAGACTTAATAGGAACAAGAGGAGCTTACCTGCTTGATGAGAAGCTCAATATTCTCGGAAAAGTCCCATTGTCAGAGCTCCAAGGCACAATCAAGAGCCTGAGATCAGGAATATACACAATTGTTCTTGACGGAATCATAGATAAGGACTTGCTCATGGTAGCAGAAAGAGCAAATGTAAGCTTCCTAGTGGCCATGGACACAAAAATCAAGAGCCAAGGCAGAGTCAACGTATTGATAAGCGATGACTTGTAAATAAATTATTTTCAAATTTTTTTATTTAATTCTTTTATTAGTTCTTTTTGAAACACATTCTCTTGTTTTGTAACTACTTTCAGATGGTTAAATATCGAAATTTTTATAAATAACCTGGTTTTGATGTGCTTAAAATGGATTTAGATAAGCTAAAACTCGAACTGAAAGAGAAAATTAGCGACTATTGGGGGGGATTCAAAGGTTTTCTAAGGGATACCCCGGCAGAGATTGGTATAGGTGCAGGAATTGGACTCTTAGTTGCATTGCCGCTCAGCTTGCATTTTGAGAATACAAAGGGAAAAATAATACCTGTAGCATTTTCTGAAATATCACAGATAGAAAAAGAGGCAGAAAAGCAAAAAACAGAAGTGCCTACCCTGACAAGATACTATGCAAGCACCAATGATTTAGCTATGAAGGTTTTTGAGAGCTGGAACATATCAAACCAGTTTTCTTTGTTTGGAAGCAACACAGCTTCGTTTGCAAGAGAGCTTGAGAACAGGATTGACCCATCAATGAGAATCCATCACTATGAGATTACAGACTTCACAAAAGCCCTTCCTAATCAAGCTGATACTGCACTTATAAAACTAAAGGATTTCCTTGAAGTGCTTGGCAGGATAAAGCAAGTGAATAATCATTTTGACTCTGCGTGGAATGATAGCCACGTGGATGTTGGCCACTGGGAAACACATACAGAAACTGACTCAGACGGAAACACTCATACTGAATCAGAATATGTGTATGATTATACAATCCATTCATACAGCTATGATAAGAAATCAGGAGAAGCTGCATCAATATCATTGGATGACCTATTAGCCAAGCATCCCCGCTTAGAGCTAAAAGAAAAATTCATTGTTTCGCCAGTAACCCATGCAGATAATGAATCTGCAATAGAAAAAAGCAGGGAAAAAAAGCTAAAAGGAAAAAGGCTTGCACCAGAAGAGCTAACTAAATATGCTGGAACATGGGCAAGTGGCTCAACAGTTAATACAAATATGCCTAGGATTACTGAAATGATGTATGCTTTGAACAGCGATTCCCCATTATGGAACAAGGCAAAAACAAGAGCCCACAGCACTTCTTACATTACTTTTTCACGCTCTGATTCTGGCCCTATTGAATTCCAGGCTGCAGAAAAAACTCTTGATGATGGGAGAACCTTAGAACAAAGCATATCCCAGATCAAGGAAGGAATTGATTATGTAAAGACATTTGCACCAAAACTTCATCAGAAAATTGTTGAATACATTGATGTAACCTTGAATGGAAAAAAAGGAAGCACAAGTGCAAGAAGCCTGAAAAGGCAGATAATATCAGAGACACAGAAAGCTTATTCAAAGAACTTCAAAGGAGGATTTGATGTTCATCCCTCAAAATGGTACATGGTAGTCTTATGGAGCCTTGCAGGAGCTGCAGCAGGCGCAGGATTAGGTTTTGGAGTTGACGCGCTAGGAGAAAGATTTGACATATATGATGAGAGAAAATACAGAGGTTTTAGGCCTGGTGATTTTCACGATAGAAATAATCGTTTCTAAACGCAACATTTTTTAAACCCATAATTTATTCTATGTTTTATGCCAAGAGAATCACGTGAAGAATGGAAGACTTACAAGAACGTATTTGACCAGCTAGCTCTCCTGAATCTTGAGAAGCTCAGGAGCGAAGGCCACTTTGATGAATTGCAAAGCCCAATAGCCCTTGGCAAGGAAGCTAACATATTCACTGCGAGCAAAGGCGAGGACACAGTCATTGTCAAGGTTTATCGACTTGAGAACTGCAACTTTAACCAGATGTACAGGTATATTGCTCCTGACCCTAGGTTTGCTGGCTTGAAAAAGAGAAGGCGCTTGGTAATATTTTCCTGGGTTCAGAGAGAATATCGTAATCTGCTCAAAGCACGGGAAGTTATCCGTGTGCCAAAGCCAATAACTGTGAAAGACAACATCCTGGTCATGGAGTTCATTGGCAGGGATAATGAGCTTGCTCCAATGCTAAAGAATGAAAAGCCCAAGAATCCCAAGGATTTCTTTAAGAGAACAATTAAGAGCATCAAGGCATTGTATGATGTTGGCATTGTCCATGCTGATTTGTCAGAATTCAACATACTCAACTTTGAGGAAGAGCCTGTTTTTATTGACCTGAGCCAGGCAACAACAACCCAGCACCCCCAGGCAAGAGAGTTCATGGAAAGAGACATACATAATATTGTCAAATTCTTCAAGAGGCTCGGAGTAAAAGCTGATGAAAAAGAAGTTCTTGATGAGATTTTGAAGAAATGATTATTCTTCAAGATGTTTCTTGCAATTCAATAAATGAATCTTGTGGTTGCCATTTTCACCTATGTCAAAGATGTTGATTGCAGTGTTGTGCTGCTGCTCTAGCTCTCGAACATAATCAGCTGGCTTGTCCATGATGACTGCTATGAACTCTTTGTTTATTCCAGCGTGAGCTACGCAGAGTACATTCTGTTGGCTATGAGACTGATAAAGTTTATCTAGGAAAAGAGCAGCTCTTTTTCTTAGTTGTTCCAGAGTTTCCACATCTGGCGGAGTATGTTTCCAGTCTAGCTCATCAGATTTCTTGCCAGAATAGCTGCCAAAATCCCTTTCTCTCAACTGAGGAACAAAATAAGCAGGAGTATCTGGATGGTATCTCATGATTTCCCTGGCAGTCGCAGCTGCGCGCTCAAGGTCACTGGAATAGATTATATCGATTTTCTCATCTTTTAGTCTAAGAGCAACTTTTTTTGCCTGAGCAAGCCCTTCCCCAGAGAGGCTGCCTGGGAGATGGCCTTGGCAGATGCCAAGCTTGTTTTCAATAGTCTCTCCGTGCCTTGTCAAGATTAATTTCATTATTAGAAGTTATTTGATTGTCTTAATAAATTTAATCAAAGAATCATCCTTCCAGACTCTTTTCTTCTGTAATCCAAGCCTTTTTGTTGCTTAGGATACCATGCAGGTCCTGTTGCTGACAGAATCTCCATTGAAGGCTCTGGCTCAAAATAAAAAGGTGTTTTCTTTGGAATGAAAACCAAGGCATCTTTTTCTAGGGGCAGCTTCTGCTCCTTTGTTCCTTGCTTAACTACAATGCTGCCTGCTCCTTTTAATAGCCAAATCATCTCACTCACTTTATTATTTACAAGGAATCCTTGTTTTGGAAACCTAGAATTATGCACGCCAATGCCAACTGCCAGTTCTTTGCATTGCTTCCAGCTAATATATTCAAGGAATTCTCCGCTGGAAGTTGCTATTTTGTTGGTCTCATTTCTCTTTATAATCATTGGTTTTGTGAGTTCCATGCAAGAACAGGATGTTGTTGATGTTTATAAAAATTTCTTGTACCGGCCCAGTGAATTGCATTCATTTAAAAAGAACCGTTGACACGACAAAGTTATGAAAACTTATCATTTGGCAAACATTTATAAAAAAAATCTGTCTCCGCTCATTTATGCCAAGAAAAAAGAAGCAGGAAGAATCAGTTGAAGCAAGTTCTGAGCCAGAAGAGACTGAAGAGACTGAGTACACTAATAATTATTTGGCTGAAGGCTCTGATTATTCTCACACTATCAAAATACCCAGGGACAGGATTGCTGTTCTCATAGGTGTCAAGGGCAAGGACAAGCATGACTTGGAAGATTGGTCTGGCTCAAAGATTGATGTTGATTCTACTGAGGGAGATGTTGTTATTACTGGCAAGGATGCCTTGAAGCTTTTTGAGCTCAGGGAGATCATCCAGGCAATTGCAAGAGGATTTAGCCCAGAGACTGCTAGCCTGCTATTAAAGCCTGATTATATGCTTGAAATAATCAATCTCAAGGATTATGGCCTTGACAAGCCTAACAAGCTCGCAAGGGTTAAAGCAAGAGTGATAGGAACAGGAGGCAAAGCAAGGCGAGTGGTTGAAGAGCTCACAGGCACTGAAGTGTGCGTCTATGGCAAGACCATAGGCATTATTGGAGAGTGCAGCGGAGTAACCAGTGCAAAGAGGGCAATTGAGTTCTTAATCAAGGGAAGCATGCACTCAACTGTTTTCAAATGGCTTGAAGACCGGAGAAGAAAAGACAAGAGAGAACAGCATGGATTCTGAGGATGAAAGAGGTAACGTGCTAAAATGAAAATTCTGAATACTGAAAAAGAAGATTATCATGTGCATTCGTTAAATTTCTCAGATGGATTTAACACTATTGACGAGATGGTTAGGTATGCCGGCGAAATTGGCATGAAAAAGCTTGTTTTTGCAGACCATTCCTAGGCCGCTCTTGATGCAGAAGGCATTCCAAAAAAGACTTTCAGGACAATTATTAAAGCTGGTAGATGGCAAAACGTTATTAACAAAGTGGAAGTGATTTTTGGAGTTGAAGCAGACCTGATGAATGAGAAAGGAGGCATATGCGACCATATCCAGAATAAGAATGCAGATTTTAACATACTATCACATCACAAGAATGTTTATAAGGGGGATAAAAAAAAGTTGACGCAAGCATTTATTAATGCAATTGAAAGGCATCATGATATTATCAAGATGATAGGCCACTTGCACTTGTCTTTTCTCGAGGGAACAGAACTTGATATTGCCAAGATAGTGGAGCTAGCTAATAAATACAAGATACCATTGGAGCTGAACTGCAAATACCTTTTAATTGGTGATAATCCTGCGAAATACGCTGATAACTCAGCCAAGCATCTGGAAGCAATAAAGCTGATGCTATCAAAAGCAGATCAGGTGTATGTTAACAGCGATGCTCACACGCTTTGGGAGCTGAAGGAATTAAGAAAGCTGGGCTTCAAGTTCCTGAAGGATAATGGATTTATCACCTAGATTATGCTTTTTTAGCCACAAACACACCCTTTATAATGTTCTCACTTCTTGGTGATAAAAAAACGAAACATTTATAAACCTCTCCCCCTATAATAACTTAAATGGATACTTTACTTAATATTGAATATGTATATCTGCCGGCACTTAAGCCAGGGCAAGGCATTAAATACAATTATCTGCAAAAGGGAGATAATCTAAGAGAAGAGATAATCTAAGAGAAAACAAGGAAATATCTGGCAGCATTGAAGACCTAGTAAAAGCAACAAGAGCTAAACTAGGCATAGCTGAAATTCCTCCTATAGCCCTGGATAAGGTCAAGGTTGAAGAATTAAGGCAGGCAATAAAATCTCAGGAAGAATGGAAAAAACACTTTCATGATTTAATGAACCTGGCTGGAATACCAGCAGAGGCTCAAAGCGAGGACGCAATATTCCTGCCATGGTGGAATGACTTGCTGCTTCATATTTCAGGTGACAAGTATGAAAAAGGCATGCTTACCCTGGAAGCAACAACAGCGCATTCATACGCGACCCAGCTTCTTAGGCGAGGAAAAATCAAAACGTCTCCCCTAAAGGCAATATCCATAAGCAACGTCCTGATTACAGCAGATGATTTTATTGTTCTGGGATTGAGAGGAGGATATAATTTTGCTGATACAATAATGTCTGTCCCAGCAGGCTCAATAGAATACCATACTGGCAAAGACCCAATTTTTGAGTCGCTTGATGCTGAGCTTGTTGAGGAAGTTGGCCTGACAAAAGAAGATGTGATTTCTGCAGAGCTGATAGGCAAGCTCTCAGGGGGAATGATAGAAGGCAATCCTCATTATGTTACCAGAATCAGGACAAACAAGTCATTTAATGATGTTCTTAATCGTTGGAATACTGCTATAGATTACAAGGAACACAGAGAACTGCTTGCTTATCGTGACGATTTCAATTCTGTATGCAGAGTAATCAAAGCCAAACTGTTTGATAAGTCAAAAGCAGACCCTGATCATATTGAAAAGACAACCCCAGCAAACACAGGAGCAATACTGCACCAGTGTGCTGGCGCTCTTATAGCTCATTACATGAGCACTGGAGAAATATATGCATGCAAGCCAGATTTTAACCCAGCGAGTTGGAATGAATTATGAAAGGAATGAGAAAGACCCTTGTTCTATTTGATGTTGGCGCTGTTCTTGTGAAGCTGGACTATAAAAGCTTTTATGAGAAAGCAGCACAAATAAGAGGATGCACTACAGATGAGTTTGCCAAGGTGTATAGTGAAAGTAACATTGAAATTGACGCGCTGCTCGGAAAAATATCAGTTGAAGAGAATTTATCTGGCGTAGCAAACCTCATATCACCAAATACTCCTATCCCTAAGGAACAGATAATGGGACTAATTAAACTCAACTGGCCCGGAGAAATAAGAGAAATGATTGATTTGAAATTCAGGGCATACCGGGCAGGTTATTCAGTGGGATTGTTGTCTAACATGAGTGCTTTTGCACTGGATACTATAAACAGGCAATGGCCTGATGTTCTCAACCTCTATGATAATTCAATGCCTGCTATTTACTCATTTCAAGTTGGTTCAGTAAAACCACAACCTGAAATCTATCAGCAGATTAAAGGATACAATAGGGTCCTCTTTATTGATGACAAGGAAAGCTATCTGAGAACAGGGATTGAGCAGTTTGGATGGGCAGGAATACTTTTCACACCATACATTGACCCTTCTGAAGCAATTCGTGCACAGCATAATGATAGTTCAAGGCCAGCGCACAATTTTTATGTGGCAGCTTCTGGAAAAGAGCTTGAGAAACGCCTTCAAGGGTGTGGAATAAATGTCTGATCTGACTTCTTTAGATAAATCATTAGAGCAGAGGGTTGAAAACCCAGTTGAAAAACCAACGCTCCTGACTGAACTTAAAGCGCAAGTAAAAAACTATCCTGCAAATTGGAAATATTACATGAAAGGATTAGTTGTGCCTCTTTTTGCTTCTACAGCCGGCGCAGCGATTGGACCAAAGGCTGCTCATGCACTAGGGTATACTAGTGAATTTGCTTCACTTGCTGGCAGCTATGTAATAGGATATGCATGCGGTTATAGTACCGCTTTTGGCATTGAATACCTAAGAAACAAAGAAAAATACAAGAAAATATTTAGCAAGGAATTTGGAAAATTTGTTGGGACATTTATTGCAGCTGATTATGTTGCAGACATTTCTGTTTTCCAGACAACCATGCTATTCTCAAACTTTATGCTCAAGGAACATACTGAAATGGCAGAGAGCTTAAGAAGGTCTGCTTCGTGGGTTTTTGGCGGGCTCTGCTGGATAAGTGCAATGGCAGGATTGCATCCAGTATCAAGGAGAATCAATGATTATCTCAATTCTTCATTTAAAAAATTATATCATAGGGTTGCTGGCAAAAAAGATATTGCCTCGCCAATGTCGTAATAAACTGTTGCAGGTCAACATATTTTAATGGAATCCGTGAGCATAATCTCCAAATTTTATGCCATATTTAATTCCCCAGACATCAACATTCACAGTTTTCTGGTCATTCAGTCTTATTTCTAGGTATTGGTGAGGGCTGAGGTACCATATAACAGTCCATTTAAGTTTTATATCTTCATCCTTGAAACAACCACTCTTAACTAGGAGTATTCTTAACAAATAGTTAATGTGTGTGCAATGCAAATAACCTCTTTTGTCCCATAAAACAACAGGATCAGCATTAAATAGTTCAAATAAATGAGTGTAAGTCATTAACCTGTCCCCGTAATATTTTTTGGCAAGCAGCTCATAAGCTTTTCTAAGACAGGCTTGTTTGCTTGCTGACTTCTTTAGCTCTTTAACTATTTTCTCCATAGCTTCAGGTATGTTCTTTGGCATTTCCTTTTTTGAAAAAAAGTTTGGAATCACGTCATAAAAGAAGCGTATTTAATATAAATAACTTCCTAATAATCTGAAAAAAAATTGTAGGCATTAAGCAAAGGTTTATAAATAACTTATAACCTTTTTAAAGTTCTAATTAAAATGGCTGAAGCAATCAAGGCAGAGGAAATGGCAAAAAAGCAGAGAGAAATCTCTATTGCTGAGTTTTTTGAGAAGAATAGGCACTTGCTTGGCTTTGATAATAAGAGAAAAGCTCTTCTCACAGCAGTTAAGGAAGCTGTTGATAATTCTCTGGATGCTTGTGAAGAAGCAGACATACTCCCAGAAATAATGATTGAGCTTGTTGACATGGGCAATGACAGGTTCAGGGCAGTAATAGAGGACAATGGTCCTGGAATTGTATCCAATCAGATACCCAAGGTTTTTGCAAAGCTCTTGTACGGAAGCAAGTTCCACAGGCTTAAACAGAGCAGAGGACAGCAAGGAATAGGAATCAGCGCAAGCGTCATGTATGCTCAGCTCACAACAGGCAGGCCTGCAAAAATAATATCAAAAATAGCGCCTGATAAGCCTGCGCATTACTATGAATTAAAAATTGACACTGCCAATAATAAACCGCTAATTCTCAAGGATGAGGAGCAGGAATGGGAAAAGCCTCAGGGCACAAGAGTAGAGCTGGATTTGGAAGGAAGCTATCTAAAAGGCCCTCAGAGCGTTGACGAATACCTGAAACAGACAGCAATAATTAATCCTCATGTTAACATTACCTATGTTAATCCAAAAGCAGAGCAGATAATTTTTCCTAGGGCAACGCAGGTGTTGCCAAAGCAACCCATTGAGATAAAGCCTCATCCCTATGGAATCGAGCTCGGCATACTCCTAAAAATGCTGAGCAACACAGACAACAGGACATTGCAGGCATTCCTGACAAGCGAATTCTCACGAGTAGGCCCAGGGACTGCAAAAGAAATATGCGAGAAAGCCCTTGTCCCGCCAAGCACTTCGCCCAAGAAAATCACAAGAGATGATGCAGAGAAGCTTATCAATGCAATCAAAAACACAAAAATCATCAGCCCACCAACAGACTGCATAAGCCCAATTGGAGAAGAAGCTTTTGAAAAAGGCTTGAGAAAAGAAGTTAATGCAGAGTTTTATTGCGCAGTAAGCAGAAGCCCTGCTGTTTATCGAGGCAATCCCTTTCAAGTAGAAGTAGCTATTGCCTACGGTGGCACTCAGCCAACTGACCAAACTATTAATCTCCTGAGGTTTGCCAACAGAGTCCCTCTTCTTTACCAGCAAGGAGCTTGTAGTATTTTCAAGAGTGTAACCCAGACTAACTGGAAGCCTTATGGCCTGAACCAGAGCAATGGCGCACTGCCTAATGGGCCAGTAACAATTGCCGTACACATAGCAAGCGTATGGGTGCCATTTACTTCAGAATCAAAAGAAGCAATTGCTCATTACCCGGAGATAATCAGCGAGGTAAAGCTTGCTTTGCAGGAAGCAGGAAGAAGATTACAGACCTATGTTCATAAGAAACACAAAGTAAAGAATCAGCTCGATAGAGCCAACCTTTTTGAAAGGTACATACCTGAAGTTGCAGACTCTCTTTCAAGACTAACAGGAGAAAGCAAGGAAAAGCTTCTCAAGAAACTACAGGATATGATTAAGAAGGAAGAGATACAAAAAGAAATCATGGACATGGAGTCATTAAAAGGAGAAGTTGATGAAGACGAGAAAAACAATAACGGTAATGGTAATGGGAATAATGGCTCTGAAAAAGCAGAGAAAGAATAGAGCACAATAGAGTATAATGAGGAGTTAGAAAAATAAAATGCCAAAAGCAAAAGAAGAAGATGCAAAAAAAGAATCTAAGAAAGAACCTAAGACTGAAGCTAAGAAAGAATCCTTGAGCGGGAAAGAAGCTGCAAACACTGCTGACGCAAAAAAAGAGCTCATCAAGCTAGGCTATGGTATTATAGACGATATTAACAAGGGAAAAAACCCTCACATAGAACTTTCTGTGAGAGGATTAAGTAATGTGGTTTATGACAAGGAATCAAAAACCATTGGCCTAGGAGACAAGACAGCCCAGAGATTCTTCTTCAATGTTGCGCACTCAAAAAAATTTTTGCAAACAATAGAGATTGCTTCCATATGCAAGAACCTGCTTGATGTTACCAAGCACGCAAGCCTGAGAGACGTATTCTACATGGCAAAGAGAACCATCCCTAACACCAAGATTAATGTTGTTGATGAACAGACAGAATCAGACAAATCAATCGAAGACTTGGAGCTGATAACAGGCTATTCTAGAGAAAACCTTAATGTTAATGCCAACAAGATGGGAAGCGTCGCAGGCAAAGTAGTTGTTGAAGACTCTGGCGACATAATAGACTGGTCAAAGCTAGGTTCAGGAGGATGGTCAATCCCCAGTAATGTTGAGAATATCAAGTTCAAGAAAGTAGAAGCTAGATACGTTATTTACATGGAGAAAGCAGCAGTATGGGAACGTCTTCACGAAGACAAGTTCTGGGCAAAGCAGAACTGCATAATCATGTCATCACAAGGCCAGACAACGCGAGGAATCAGAAGGCTTCTCCAGAGGCTCTCCACAGAGCATAAGCTGCCAATATATGTCCTTGCAGATAACGACCCCTGGGGATGGTATATTTATTCTGTACTAAAATTTGGAAGCATAAGCTTGGCTCACATGGCAGATGAGATGGCAATATCAGATGTCAAGTTCCTGGGAATAACCTGTGATGATGTAGTTAACTACGACCTGAAAAGGCACTTCATCAAGCTGACAGATAAGGACATCGCGAGGCTAAAGCAGATGCAGAACTATGAATGGTTTGTGAAGCACAAAGCTTGGCAGAGGCAGTTCAAGATGATGAAAGACTTTGGGGCAAAAGTAGAAATCCAGGCATTGTCATCAAAAGGAATCAGTTTTATTTCTGAAAAATACCTGCCAGAAAAGATAAAAAAGCAGGAGTTCTTGGACTAGAGTTCAAATTTTAGAGGATATTATTCATGCTAAAATCAAAAAATAATAATTTTTTGAAATCAGATTTGCACATTCACACCCATGAAGACCTTTATGATTCCTGGTTTGTTAAGTATTCTGCAAAAGACCTTATAAGGCTGGCTGCTAAGCAAAAGTTTGAAGTATTATCCATAACCAATCATATGAGCGTGTTCTTTAATCAGGCTATTAAGAGTTATGCAAAAAAGAAAGGCATTCTTCTTATCCCTGGAGCAGAGGCCAGGATACGTGGCAAAGATGTCTTAATAATTAACATAACCAATGATGAGCTTGCAAGAATAAAAAAATTTGAAGACCTGGAAAAAATAAAGGATTCTGCACTGATAATTGCTCCTCATCCTTTTTTCCTAACAGGCCACTGCCTGGATACCAAGCTTGTAAAGCACATTGACAAATTCCATGCAATAGAATTCAGTCATTTTTACACCAAAGCCCTGATTAATCCTTTTTTTAAGTTCATAGCAGGCAATCCAAGGGCTGTTGCAATAGCAGAAAAATATCATAAGCCAATAATAGGCACTTCTGATGCTCACAAACTCTACGAGCTAGGTTCCACCTATACATGGATTGATTCTGCAAAGAACAAGGATGCAGTTATAGATGCTGTTAAGCGCAATAAGATAAGGATAGATACTAATCCAATGCCTACATATCTATTCTTCAGGAGGATGTTTGGCGCATTTATCAAGGAAGGAGTTATGAAACAAACCTTAATAAGGAATAACATAGAAAAGAGAAAAAAAGTTGCTTTACAAAAGATTTAAATAATCCCTAAATCAGAGGTTATACTATGGCAAATCCACCTGCTCAACTAAGGCCTGGGAATGAGAGAGATATCTTAGCCACCAGGTTTGAGCTTGAGAATGAGGAAACCTTTCACCTCAAGAATCTTTACAAGCTTATATGGGAGTGGCTTGGAGATGAAGGATTTGTAGCTGTAGACAGTGGCGATGACAAGATTGAAGCTCTTTATCTTGACCGCTCATTTGCTAATGGCCAGAAAGAGCATAGGATATGGTGGAGAGGGGTCCAGGTGCCAAGGGATAATAAATACTACAGGTATTACTTGAAAATCGACTGGGTAGTCCTTTACATGAAAAAGATTGAGATCATGCATAAAGGACAGAAATTTACCACTAATAAAGGCGATGTTATCCTATTCATAGAGGCATGGCTGCAGCTTGATTACCAGAATAAGTGGCAGAAGAATCCTATCCTTAAGATTTTTGACAGATGGTTCAGGGAAAGGTTTTATCTTGAGAACATTAAGAGCTATAAGCATGACTTGTATCTTACAGCTTTCAGGCTGCACAACACCATAAAACAGTACCTCCAACTAAAATCTCCTGTTGATTGGGGCAAGCCATTCCACCCGGAGAAAGGAGTGTGAGTTTTCTTGTACTTTTAAAACTCTCAGATTGTTTCATCTTAATTTTAGGAGCTCATTTAGTATGGGCTTTAATTCTTGAGAGGTTATTCTTTCTTGAATATAAGGGAATAAATCATTCAATCCTTTGTAATTCATTCTTTCATATAAATAAGCCTGTAAGGCCATTTCTAATCTATCTACTTCTTTCACAAATTTTGCTTCTGGAGATGTTTGATTTTCAAATTCTTTCCATAAAGAGACGTAATTGTCAGGATTAGGAAAACCTGAAAACACTTTTCGAATACCATCATATTCTTTTTGCGTTTTATCCTCTGCACTAATATTGTCTTTAGGAGTTATATCACCTGCATATACTTCTCCTATATCATGAATTAGCCCTAATTTCATAATATAATCCCGGTCTAAGCTTGCATGTTCTCCTGCAATTACGTATCCCAATAAAGCAACTCCAAAGGAATGTTCTGCAACAGTCTCGCAGTCTAATTTTGAAACACCTCTTTTTAGCCATCCTTGTCTATACAAATTCTTCAGTTGAGCAAATTTAAAGAACAAATTAATCACTGGATGACTTTTACTTAGCAGGAATTCCTCTGTGTGTTTATTTTTTGTAATCATCTTAAGGCATCAACTCTCTTATTTCTTTACTCCCTTGATTATGACTGTTGAAGATATTTCAGCTATCTTTGGCCAGTAGACATTGTGTTTCTCTTCAAAGAAAGGAGCTATTTTTCCTTTTTCAGCAATAGCAAGCAGTTGTTTTGAAGGCTTAAGCCCTTTGATTTCTTCAATGTGGAAGTGCTTCTCAAGCATTCTGACATAATCAGACAAAGCCCTTTGAAAATAGGTTACATAAAATGGAGACCTTCCGGCTTCTGTTATAGGATATTTTGCTGCATACAAGTAATCATCTTTTTTAGATTTCTCTACTTCATTATCAATTTTTAATGCATCTTTTCTTGCTAGTTGTTCTGCGAACTGTGGATGAACAGTGACTGCAAGTAGCACGCCTTTTCTTTTTATGTAATTCTGCATTGCTGCAATTAACCCTTTGCAGTTAGGCTCGTCCTGCATCACAAATAACGATGTTGCTAAATCTGCGCGCTCATAAAGCTCATATTTTTTTATAAGGTCTGAAAGCTCTCCGCAATCAAACACAATCCCTTTGTTTATCTTCCCACTGTCCTGAGCTTTTTTTATGAAGCCATTGTTAATATCAAATCCATAGAACTGATTAAAGCCTTTTTTTTCCAAAACCCGCTTAAGAAACCTTGTTTCTGTGCCATCTCCGCAGCCCAAATCAACAAAAACACCGTTATTCGTACGAATCCCTCTTAATTGCTCTTCAAGAGCAGGGTGGACAAGGCATTCCCTGTAATTAAGGTCCTGTTGCCTGTTTACCCAGTTCTTTTCTTCTCTTTTCCATATATTTATTGCCCAATCTTTAGCTTTCATGTTTAATCACCAAAGAGTGGTTATATGGTTTTATTTTTATATATTATCGCCCCCCTTAGGGGTGTATTATAGAAAGATTTAAATAAGGATAATCTAATTTATGCCCTATGAAAGAAGACCTTAAGAAGCTGGGATTAACAGAAGGAGAAGCAAAAGCATACTTAGCGCTATTAAAATCAGGAACCTCGACAGTAGGGCCCATTGCGAAGGAAGCGGGTATTTCCTATTCAAAAATCTATGAAGTACTGAAAAGACTGACAGATAAAGGCCTTGTTAGTTTTGTTATCAAGGAGAAAACCAAGCATTTCCAAGCCATAGCACCTAACAGGCTAGCAGATTTTCTTGAGAAAAAAGAAAAGGAGATTAGCGACAACAAGGAATTATTAAAGAAACTATTGCCTAGCTTGGAAAAGATAAGAGGGCTTGTGCCAAAAGAAGATTCAGAGATATTCCTTGGAATGGCAGGACTAAAAACAGCCTATGACCTCCTGCTTGAGGACCACACAGAAAAGGATTTCCTGCTTTTCTTCTATGTTTATGACGAAGAATACCAGGAAATTGCCAGCTCTTTTTATCAAAAAGAATTTGCCTTTTATAAGAAATTAGGAATCAAGCTAAAGGGAATCTCCACTTTGGATTTTAAGAAATCCAAATATTTTGAAAGCCCGCCATCCTTTATGGAATTGAAATTTGTTGATTTCCCTCTTCCATCCTTGATAGACATATATCATGATAAAATTCTGTTTACTGCATGGAGGGATAAGCCGGTTGCTTACCTTATCCACTCAAAAGAAATAGCTGATAATTTCAGGAAATACTTTGAAGCTATATGGAAGATTGCTAAAGCCTGAATAAAGCTGAAGATTATCTTTATTGGTTCGGGGGATTGAACGCAGTGAATATCCCCCTTAAACTTTTCCCTAAAGACTTTTTTAAAGGCTTTTTAGAAAGCTTTTTAAATATATGGTTATCCTCTGGGATATAATCATTTTTAACAAGTTTTAATGGTGAGAATTATGGCTGGTGAGGTTAAGAGGAAAGGAGCAGTTAACTTTAAGATTGGCAACTATATTGTGATTGATGGAGCTGCTTGTTCAGTGACAGGAATCCAGACTTCAAGGCCTGGAAAGCACGGCCACTCCAAGGTCAGGCTTGAGGCTGTCGGCATTATTGACAACAAGAAAAGGCAGCTGCTTACTCCTGGCCACGCAGAGCTTGACGTCCCAGTGATTGACAAGAAGAACGCCCAGGTCCTGAGCGTTAGCGGTGACATGGCTAATGTCATGGACGTTGAGACTTACGAGATATTTGACATGGCAATTCCAGAGGAGCTCAAAGGCATGATTACGCCAGAAACAGTAGTGGTTTACTGGATTATACTCGATGATAAAGTAATGAAACAAATCAAAACCGCCTAAGCGGTTTTGGTTGTCCAAAAATAAAAATTTTTGCAACAAATAAAGACTGGCTAAAAACAATATAATGATTTTTGTGGTGATAAATTATGGCAAAACAACAAAAATTAAAAATTTCATCAAACTCTTGTTTGATGAACCAGCAAATCCAAGATTTGCTGATTTTTGAGTTTTCCCCTCAAAAACACATGAGGTGTTTTTGATGGCAAAATTCCCAGAAGCTGAAGGAAGGCTTTTCAAGAGCATTTTTGTATGCAGGCGATGCAAGGCCAAGATAAGGGCACCTGTGCTCAAGGTCATGGCTGGCAAAATTAAATGCAGGAAATGCAACTACAATGTATTAAGGCCAATTAAGAAGAAGTAAAAATAACCACAACAAATAAAAAGGCATTCTTTAATTAGGTATATATTATGACTTTGGTGAGTTTTTTAACAGAGTACAAGTGGGTGTTATTGTTCTATGTATGTGTTTTCCTTCTTATTTATATTAACAGGAAGAAGTTTGATATTCAGGCAAAAGTCATTGCTCTTTACAGGACCAGCATAGGTGTCAAGTTCATTGAAAGATTTGTTAAGAGCAAGGAAAAGCTCATAAGAACTCTTGGTGTCATTGGTATTTTTTTGGGCTATATAGGAGTTCTTGCCATATTCTACTTCCTGTTTGACTTGCTATATAATACCCTCAAAGCGCCTGCCGTCATGAGAGTTGCCCCAATACTGCCAGGAGTTCCTGTTGTAGGGCTTGGAATTAAATTCCCGCTGATTATTGGCTGGGTTAGCTTGTTAGTCATAATAATAATCCATGAAGCCAGCCACGGAATAGTTGCCAAAGCTTTTAAGCAGAGGATACAGTCAACTGGTTTTGCTTTTTTTGGGCCAATACCAGGGGCATTTGTTGAGATTGATGAGAAAAAACTTGCAAAACAGCCAGCCCGCGTGCAGCTGAGTGTTTTTGCAGCAGGCCCGAACTCTAATATAATAACAAGCTTTCTTTTCCTCGCAATATTAAGTTTTCTGCTAACACCATTGACAAGCTCAATGCTAATGCCAAGAGGAATAGAAGTTACTGTGGCGCCTGGATTGCCTGCAAACATGAGTGGATTACTAGATTATGATGTAATAGTTAAGATTGATAATGTTTCAATAGAGACTGTTGATGATTTCAAAAGCCTCGGAGTTATACAGCCCAATACAACCCATGTCTTTTACACAAATGATGGAAAAAAATTAAGAATTACTGCAAGAGAAAACCCTGCAAACAAGAGCATTGGCCAATTCGGAATCAATGTTTACCAGAAATCAGTTCTGAAAAACCCTACTCAGGTAAACAAGGTATTATACACTGTTCTTGGATGGGGTAATGAGCTTTTTTTCTGGCTCTTCCTCATAGGATTTAACATAGGGCTTATTAATTTCCTACCCATATTCATAACAGACGGAGCCAGGATATTGCAGATAACCCTGAACAAAATAATAAAGAACCAGGTCAAGTCCAAGAAGATATGGCTCTTCATCAACAGGCTAAGCCTGGGCATCCTTCTATTGATATTCATAATCCCAATATTAACGAACATATGGAACAAGATAATTTCTCTTTTTTAAACCAGTGAATATGGTATAATCAATTAACTTTTTAAACCGCCTATAAATTCTTATGTTTTATGATTGCTGTTGTTTTAGTCGAGCCTGAGCACCCTGGAAATGTTGGTAGTGTTGCAAGGGTCATGGCTAATTTTGGAATAAGCGAGCTTGTTATGATTAATCCTAAGTGCAAGATTAATGACGAGTCCCGAAGGTTTGCAAAAAACGCCAACACCATACTTGATAAAGCAAAGATTAATGGCTTCAGCATATTAGGAAAATACGATTACCTGATTGGCACGACTTCAAAGCTCGGAACTGATTATAATATCCCGAGAAGCCCAATGACTCCAAGCCAGCTCGCGCAAAAGCTCAAAGGCATAAAAAATAAAAAAATAGCCCTGATACTGGGAAGAGAAAGCCAGGGCCTGCGCAACAACGAAGTCAAGCTCTGCGATTTTATGGTCACAATACCAACAAGCAGGAATTACAAGGCCTTGAATGTGAGCCATTCCCTGGCTGTTCTTCTCTATGAGATTTTCAAGGAAAAAAATACTAAAGAGATGATGGCTCCTTACACTCCAATTGGTGGCAAGGAAAAAGAGCAGATACTAAAGATCCTTAATGCTGCCATGGAAAAGATGGATTTCTCAACTGTAAAAAAGAAAGAAACCCAGATGAAAGTCTGGAAGAGGATGATTAGTAAATCTTTCATGACGAAACGCGAAGCGTTTGCTCTGATGGGTTTTTTGAAGAAGATAAATTAGTCCAAGTGCTTTATGTCCATTTCTTTTTCTTAAAGAACCAGAACATTAATACCCCTACAATGATTGCTGCAACCCACCACAGAAGGTAGCCGTATTTCCAGGTTATTTCTGGGAAATAATGGAAGTTCATTCCGTAAACTCCCGCAAGGAATGTTAAGGGCATGAATATGGTTGCTATTATTGTTAGTTTTTTCATGACCTCGTTCATCCTATTGGAAGCCCTAGTCATCTGTATGGTCAGCACAGACATGTAAGCCTCAAAAGCATTGTTTATCAAGTCTCTTTGGATTTCAAGCTCTGTATAAACCCTTATAATGTGGTCATAAACATCCCTGAAGTATATGCCTGATAGTTCATGTATAAAAGGGAATTCTCTCCTGGCAAGCCTGTTAATAACCTCTCTCTGAGGAGCAATGCTTCTCTTGAAGAACAGGATGTGTTTTTTTAGGGTGGTTATCTCCTGTAATGCGTTCTTCATTAGCTTATGAGCTATGATATTAGCTTCAAGCTCCTCTATATAATCTTCCCAGTGAACAACTACCGGGAAGTACTGATCTACCAGATGGTCCACAATCTCATGCATGAGGAAGTCAGCGGTTTTGGATTTCCCATTCCTTGTATTTTCAAGCCTTATGGCTAGGTGCTCTACACTTTCAGAATAGTGCTCATGTACTGTCACCAGGAAGTTTTTTCCCAGAAAGAAATCAACCTCTTTCTTTACAGGATAATTTTTTTCTTTTTCAAGAGAAAAATTGTAAAGCACCACGAAGATGTAGTCGTCAAAAACTTCTACTTTAGGCAGCTCTATGGATTTCCTGGCATCTTCCATTGATAATGGGTGGAACTTAAATGTTTCCTCAAGCTGCTTGTATTCATCATCTGTGGCTTTCTGCAAATCAACCCAGATCGTAGCTTTCTTGTCCTTGAGGTATGCCTTTATCTTATCCAAAGGAAGGTTCTTGATTACTTTGTGCTCTTTGCACAGATAGGTTCTTATCATGTTCCAGATTAATTAATAATTATTTACCTCTTTTTTTATTAAGCTCTCTTCTTTCAAAAAAATCTTTCACTTTCTTGTCAATCTTTGGATGAGCATTAGCTCCTAGCTTGTAATACTTTTTCTCAGCTTCTCCACCCCAGGAGTAGTGTCCTTTCTCCATCTTTACTTCTTCAAGCTCAAACTCCTTGAGGCTAATGCCTTTTTTCAAGTGATAGTAAATTACCCTGAGAGTTACTTCTGGGAACAATGCGCAATAATCCTTGTACAGGTCATAGCCATAGGTTTTTTTCCTGAAATAGAGGATCTCAATCAGGTTTTGCCGAATGCTGCTGCCGATTGGTCTACCTCTCTTTTTCATCACAATAAAAGGATTGGTGGTTATGTTTTTTAAATGTTGTGATTATTGTCAATAGGGAAAAGAATTAAAACACTTATTAGAAAATTGGCTTATGGTTCATCAAAACTAGGTAACTCTGGCTTACGTGTATTTTCATGAGCTTCTGTTTCTTCTACTTTTTCTGCCTTTTTGGCTTCTGCAATTGCAGTGTTCTTGGCAAGCTCTAGCTGGGAAGATGGGACTTTGTTGAGGGTTCCTTCCACCTCTTTGCTCTTGTCCTCGAGCATGCTCTTAATGTTTTCCAGGCGCTCCTTGTTTGAGGCTTCAGATTGTGCCTGCATTAATAGCTGCTCGCTGAACTCTTTCAGCTCAAGGTTCTTCATGGTAAGGCGGACTATAAGAGAGTGATTGACATGGAGCACCAGCATGATGAAAAAAGCTGTTAAAAACAAAAGCAGGCTTACAAGAAAGTCAGTGAATAATGCCTCGTAATTGTATAGCATGTACATCACATAGCCAACAAAGAAAATGACTATCAATGATAACATGATTCGGCCTGCTCTTTTATGAATTGGCTTTTCATATACAAGAATCATCTTTCTGCACAGAAATAATGCATAGCATAGAAAGAAAATTCCAAGCAATACGAGGAGGAAAGTGAATATCATAAAGCATGAAATGAGGGTTCTACTATTTATTTGTTTTGGTTATTGGTTCTTGCTTTTTGCCCTCTTTTAATGCAATGAGGATTTCGCACCTTTTGCACACATCCTTGGAGCAAGGCTCTCCGCAATACTGGCAGGCATTAATATCTCCTTGCTCTTGCTTTGCTTTCTCATCCAAATCCTTCATCTTATAAATTGTTCTCAAGAAAAAGCTGATAATATTATACTTTATAGGCGGATGCCTTTTTTCAAAAATGTTCAGCATGTCACGGTATTCTCTCCTATAAGCTCCTTCGCTGCAAGGGCACCTCTTATAATTAACAGGGAATTTCATGAGCTTGGAATAGGCAGTTGTTTCTTTTTCAGTGCACAGGTAAAGAGGCTTTGCTCTCTTGACAAAAGCCTTGTTAGCTCCTGTTCCTGTTATTGGGCCCTGCCTCTTGGCAAGGGTTAAGTCATTCCTGAAAACATTCATCACAAAAGCCTGGGCTTCATCATCAAGATTATGGCCTGTGCATATGCAGTCAAAGCCATGCTTTTTTGCATATTTGTTAAGCAGGTATCTTCGCAGAACCCCGCATATCAGGCATGAAGAATAATTAAGCCCTTTGCTCTGGCTAACTGACTTTATGTAGCAGAGAGACATGCCAAATTCTTCTCGAAAAGAAATCTCGTGAAGCTTGAGGTTGTACTTCTTGCACACGCTTCTCAGGTTTTCAAGGTTAGTCTTGGTGTAATTGCCAATAACAGCATCAACAGTAATAGCCTCGACAGGATAGCCAAGCTTTTTTAGCACATAAAGGCAGACTGTTGAATCCTTTCCGCCGCTAACAGCCACAGCTATCTTGTCTTTTTTTGAGAACAGGCCAAACTTCAGTATGGTGCGGATTACTTTTTTCTCAAAATAATTCCTGAAATGGTCTCTGCATAGATTTGAGCAATAAACCTTTTTTCCGCACTTCATGCACTTTTTTGCTTTCTTGTTCATAATATCGCACAAGAAACCCTTTCTTTTTTTAAAGGTTTAGAAAAACACTCAAAAAAATTAATTGCCAATAGAAGAAAATAACTATTCTCCTCTCTTGACTCTTCTTATCTTGTCATTAAGAATCCTTGCTTCCCTTTCATAGGCTTCCTTGTTGTTGTTCAGGGCGTGCTCTTCCATTCTTTCAGTAATTTCCTTTATCTGCAGCACTTCCTCTAAAAGGCTAATCTCTTTGTCTACTTGCTCTTCCTGAGCAGTTTTCTCCTCAAAAACCTGGACTGGAGGCACTGGAAGGCTGAGCTTCTCTTTTGTTTCATCTTCGGCTTCCTCAAGGATTTCTATTTTTCCCTCTTTGAACAGCTCTTCCTTGGCTTCATCCACGCTAAGAATCTTAGGCATTGCAAATACCTGTGTTGGCTGTGTCTGCATTGCGACAAAGTCTTTTTTCTGGCTGATTATCTTCTTGCCATTCTCATCAAACTTCACTTCTATTTCCTCTACAGATTCAAGTATATTTTTTGAGCCAGCAACCATCCTGTTGGCCAATAGGACAAAGATATAATCATCTTTTATTCCGAAGTATAGTTTAACATCTTTTTCTATGAAGCTCTTAGCTCTCTTGGTAATCCTGGCAACCTCTGACACCAGCCTGTCATTGATTTTCTGCTTTGCACCATCATCTCTCAGCTCTTTCTCTGCAAGCTCTTCGGTGTCAAAATCCCTCTGGATAGCATACTCCTGCACATTAACCTCTGCCTGTTTGATCATGAGGGAATTAAGGTCTACTTCATAATAGTCCTTGCCAAGAATCTCTTTATCAATGCCATAATCAGGCAGGCCAAAAAAGCTTTTCACAACAAGGGTTTTCTCATCTGCATCAGAGCGAGAGTATACTATTGCTGACTGTTTTACTGGTCTCATCTTCTGGACAAGCACTCCTAATCCAAAGGCGCTCTTAATGCCTGTCTTGCTCCTGTAATTAACAGAGCGAGGGGAATACATAGAAGCCCAGACATGCTTCAGGGAAGCAGCCAATGCCTCTATCCCTTTTATATTCTGGATTATCCCTTCATTATCTTCTGTGGCTAACAAGTAAGAGGGGCTTCTAAAAAGATTTACAAACGGCAAGTCCCATTTTGATACAATGCTGCTGGCATCTGAGCCAGGCTCAATGGTCAGGGAATCATAACCTTCAGAAATCTCAGTCAATACTTCGCCAGGAAGGTCTGCCTGTTTGAACATTTCAAGAATCTCAGGATAAGCTTCTGCTGGCTTTTTCTCCTTGAGAAGGCTCTCAATTTTTGGCTTTAAGCCATTCTCTGCAATAAAATCCTCAAAAGCCTGGTTGTTAATAACAAAAGTCAAAGGGATGTTAAGTCTTTTCTCCCTTAGGTTAGCAAGGTCTATTGCCCTGAAACCAACCATTTCCAACCCATACTGGTTCACATTGTTGAGCGTAATAATATATCTCATTATAACCCATCCCTAATACGATATTTTACCTATTCAACCCTTATGAATTACCTAAGATAGGGTATTTCTAGTATTTAAATTATTCGTAGAAAATAGGGACATCTAGGCTTTTCTCTTCTCAACTTTCCCCTTGTCTTTGCTCACAGTTTCATAGAGCTTTTTCCTTGGGAGAAGCATGTTCTGGGCTCCGTGATGCGTAATTACGCTTTCAGAATTATTAATAGCCATCTTTAGGCAGAATTTAAAAGGCTTGCCAAGTATTATGCCAGCTATTAGTGTTGATGCAAAAGCATCTCCTGCTCCTGTGGTCTCAACAATCTTCAAGCCCTTGCTAGGCATTATCTTGTAATAATAGCCGTCCTTGTAAGCAACTGCTCCGTGCTTTCCATCTGTTATTGCTACTATCTTTGGGCCGTAGACCAATAACTCTTTGATAGCCATTTCTGGGGCATTATGCCCAACCAGGGATTCTGCCTCTTCCTTGTTAAGCACCAGCACGTCAGAGTACCTTATAAGATTAATAGCTTTATGGCCTTCGCTCTCAAGTATGGTTATTGACGGGTTAAAAGCGATTTTAACCTTGTTCTTCTTTGCATATTCAGCTATTTGCTGCATAGTATTAAGGCTTTCTCCAAGCATTGATGAGAGGTAAAGCCATTTTGTTTTGAGCTTTGCTTTTTTAACCTCTTTTAATTTAAGGTCATTATTGCATCCCTTATAAACAAGGATGGTCCTGTCCTCTTCAAATGCGTCAAGGATTATTGAGAACCCTGATTCATAGCCCCTGCCCCCTAGAAAGTCAATCTTCTCCTTTTTTAACTGGTTGAGTATTATTCTTCCGTTCTCATCTGTGCCTACTTTCCCAACATAGCCTGTTTTTAACCCAAGTCTTGAAAAAGCAACAGCAGAGTTGGTTCCATTTCCTCCAAAGTTGTGCAAGAGCTTGGTAATAAGCATCTTTGTGCCGACAGGGTAGGATAGGAATTGCTCTACTCCTCTTCTGGAATGAAAATCTATCACTCCTGACTGGTCTGTGTGGACGAACAAGTCAATGGTATTGCTGCCTATAGTTATTACATCATACATAATATGCTCTTAACAGAGAACAGAGTTTATAAAATTTTTTATAATCCGGATATGTTTATAGCAATTTATAATAAATTAGAGAAATAACCAACATTGCTTTACGTCAATTTGTGAGTATGAGGGCCAATTCCTGCTGCTTCTGCAAGATTCTGGTTCTCATTTATTTTATGATTATGGCACTCTTTTTGAATATTGCAGTATTCTTTGGTATAGACCGCTCCAACACACCAGGTGTGTGAATGAGCAGGCGCTTCAGGAGAAGTGCTCACAGTCGGCATACAGGTAGCGCTTAGCTGGCCTTTGCCGCAGCCAGAAGCTAATAAGGCCAGTGCTGACAATGCCAATAATGTAAATATAACATAAACTGCTCGCATTCTTCAACCTCAAAATAAATAAGTCCTTTTTTTTATATACGTTGCCCTTGTTTATATATTTTACTCTAAATGGTTTTTTTTTATTAATCATATGAAAAAGCTTTAAATAAGCAAGCATCTTCGCAGATGATATGACTGTTTACTCACACTCAAGAATATCGACTTTTGAGCAGTGCCCTCTCAAGTTCAAGTTTGAGTACATTGACGAGGCAGAGACAGACATTGAGGCAACTGCAGAAGCCTTCCTGGGCTCAAGAGTGCACGAAACCCTGGAAAAGCTTTACAAAGACCTTAAATTCCAGAAACAGAACACCCTACAGGAGCTGCTTCATTTCTATAACGACGAATGGCTTAAGAGCTGGAATGAGAACATAAAGATTGTTAGAGACGGTTATGTAGAGGAAAACTTCAGGAAGATGGGAGAGCAGTTCATAGCTGATTATTATAATAGGTACCAGCCATTTAATCAGGCAAAGACCATTGGCTTGGAGATGCAAATCATTCTTAATCTGGATAGTAGTGGGAAATATGTTCTTCAAGGATATGTTGACAGGCTAGCCTCTCCTGGCGACGGAGTTTATGAGATTCATGACTACAAGACAAGCAACTCTTTGCCAACCCAGGACCATGTTGATACTGACAGGCAGCTCGCGCTTTACTCAATGGCAGTTAGGGAGATGTTCAAGGACTGTAAGCAGGTGGTTCTGATATGGCATTATCTTGCTTTTGACAAGGAAATCAGGAGCGAGAGAAGTGAGGAACAGCTTGGAGAGCTGAAAAAAGAAGTTATTGAAGCAATAAAGCAGATTGAGAGCACCACAGAATTCAAGCCTCAAGAAAGTGCTTTGTGCGGTTGGTGCGATTACAGGACAATATGCCCTAAGTTCAGCCATCTCACAGAAATTGATGGTAAGGAGCCTAAGGAGTTCCTTGCAGATGATGGGGTAAAAATGGTTAATGAGTATGCAATACTAAAGGCAAAGGAAGGTGAAGTGCAAAAGAGGCTTGAGGAGCTGAAGGATAATATTTTTAATTTCGGAGAGCAGAAAAAAGTCGAGAGAATATATGGCTCAGACGCCATGGTCACTTTATGGAAAAAAGAATGCCTGAAATTTCCTGCTCGCGAAAACCCTAATTATAATGAGCTTGTTGCTCTCTTGAAAAAACAAGGCTTGTGGGAGGAGTTCAGCAGCCTTGACAAGTACAAGCTGGAAAAAGCATTTGAAGGCGGCCAGATAGACTTTGAAAAGATGAAGGAAATGGCAAAGTATGCCAGCAAGGAAACAATAAAGAAGCTTTACCTGAGAGGGAGATAGGAAAGTGGTGCGCAATTGAAAAAGATTTACAGTGAAATACTTAAGAAAGCCATCCCATTCTATGAAAAAGGAAGAGAAGGCGATGTTTTGCATGTTAAATGGTTGTACAAGACAATTCCAGAGCACATCAGCCCTAAGGAGATTGATTTTGATATTCTAATGCCAGTAGCAATCTTGCATGACGCCGGCTATTCAAAGGTTAAAAAAGGCTCTGACCCTTTTAACTTGGACATCAGAAAGCTCCATTCAGAGGAAGGGGCAAAAATTGCAAGCCAGATTTTGTCAGAGTTGGTTTATCCCAAAGAGATGATTTCTGAGATTGAACGATTGATATTGAAGCATGATAATTGGGCTTTTGGGGATTCATTCGCAGATGAGCCAATCCTAAGGATATTCAATAATTTCGACTTTATTTGGATGACAAGCAAAGAGGGATTTGATATTGTGAGAAAGTTCACTAAACAATCGCCCGCAGAGTTCTATGAACAAATAAAAGTGTATCAGGAGAACAATGAGAAGCGCGGAGTAAAATGGTACAATAGCGAGATTGAAAAATTCTACAACCAGATGATGCAAGAGAGGAAAAAAGAGATTTCTAAGAAAGTCTAAGGCTAATTATTTCTTCTTATTTAGTCAGTCAGCCCCTAATATCTCATTCTTAACAATCTCATAAGCATCTTTGCAAGTGTTAGGATTATTAATCGGCCCTTTTGGGTAGACTGCTTTGAAATTCAGGATTTCTGTGTGGCTACAGCCCTCTACCTGGTAGTATTTGCAGCCTGCAAGCTTGGTTGAGTCTAATGATACAGCAATGTCAGTATTATCAAAGTGCTGCTTTTCAAAGTCATCTATTTGAGATGAAAAAACACGAAGCCCAAAAATGCTGGTTTTGTTACCCAGGTTGTATGTGCCGATGCTTACTATTTGGTTTCTGTAAATAACATCTGCCTTGTCAAGCTCTTTGAGAAAATCACTTTCAGGCCTCATCTGCTCAATCTCAAACATCCTATTAGTGAATATGTCAATCATCATAAAAATAATTTCTGACCTGGTGAATTGGTTAAACCCATAATGAGGAGTTGCTAGTGTGATTAGCTTATTAATGCTTGAATTGCCATAATCAACCATGTACTTTCTTGAAACTAATCCTCCCATGCTGTGTGCGATAAGTATTACTTGGTCAGAGCCTGTGCAATTCTTTAAGAGCTGGATTATTGGTTCTAGTTCAGAAGAATAATTCTCTATTCCATTGTCCTTGTTAAAATCATAATAGTATTCTGCACTCGCACTCACTGCTTTAGGCCATTGCTCTGGGCAAATTGACTTGTTATCATACCTGGTTAGCGTGCCTTTGTACTCAGCAATCCTATCTTCCTGAAGCTTGAGCCCATAGGGTGCAAAGTCAACTGCCTTTCCCATCCAGCCGTGGACAAGAATGATTGGATACTTTGACAAGAAGATTCTGGGAGTGTTATTCTGGGCTTGGGTATTGTTCTGGGTATTATTTTTAGGAACCTCAGGAACTTTTGGCTTGTAATTGGTCAACAATAATGCACTGATTAAGAATATTGAAAAGCAAACTATGATTATCAGGGTTATTTTTTTCATCAACAGAGTGAAATCATCACTTATTATATAAATTCTCTGAAAATGAGTTATAATACATAAAATATTAATATGGGTTTGAGTTATTAGGACATAGTAAGTTTATTCAGGCATCCAATTTTTTTAATTGATTTTGGGTTTTGTCTCAAAAACTTATTCTAGAAAAAAACCAAAAGAGGAAGAAGAATGGAGCATAAAACAATTAGAAATAAAAAGGTTGTTTTTGTAGAGCCAAGAGGAGCTGCTTCTAATGTATTTGCCAAAAGCATGACTATCCCATTATTAGGGCCTGTTTATCTTGCAACAATTGCTCAGAGAGCTGGCTATGATGCTGTTGTGCTTAATGAGAATATCCTTAGGAGGAATATTTCAGAAAAAGAGCTTGAAAGTGCAGACATTCTCTGCCTGAGCTGCATAACAGCAACCTCAACAAGAGGCAAGGAGATTGCAAAGCAGTACAAGGCAATAAGAAAATCCAGAGGACTTGACTCAAGAGCTATTATTGGAGGCATTCATGCAAGCACAATTCCCAATGATGTTGTTCCTTATTTTGACCAGGTTGTTGTTGGAGAAGCAGAGCACATAATCCTTGACCTCCTTGCAGGCAGATTTAAGGATAAGATTGTTTATGCGCAAAGGCCAGAGAATCTTGACGAGTTTCCAATACCTGATTTTAACCTAGTCCAGGGATGGAAAAAAGGATTCACTCATTCTGTCATGTCATCAAGAGGTTGCCCTTATGGTTGCAATTTTTGCGCAGTAACAGAGATGTTTGGAAGAAAATACAGGACCCAGAGCCCAGAAAGAGTTATTGATGAGATTATGCAATTCAAGAAAGGATATGTGTTTTTTGCAGATGACCACTTTGCAGCTAACCTTACCAGAACTAACAGAATTCTTGACCTAATGCTTGAAAAAGGATTTAGTAGGCCTTGGGGCGCGCAAGTAAGATCAGATGTAACCAGGAACCCTGAGTTTGTTGCAAAGATGAGAGAAGCAGGCTGCGAAAGAGTTTATATTGGGTTTGAATCAATTAATGATAAGAGTCTGCGGGATATGAATAAGCACCAGACTCGCCAGGATGTTGAGAGGGCAATAAAAGTTTTTCATGACCGTGGAATAGCCATACATGGAATGTTCATGCTTGGGAATGATGCTGACGACAAGGATGTTTTCAAGAACACTTCTGAATTCTGCCATAAGAGCGACCTTGATTCTGTGCAGTACGCTATACTCACTCCTCTGCCAGGCACTCAGACCTATTTCAAGCTGTTGAATGAGCAAAGGCTTTTGCACACTGACTGGCAATATTATGACGGCTTGCACGCTGTTTTCAAGCCCAGCCAAATGAGTGCCCATGAGCTTCAGCATGGAATGATAAAATGCTTTGCAGAATTTTATTCATACACCAATGCAATGAAGAAAACAGTTGATGCTTTTATTGATTCGGCTGTGACAACAGCCAAGGGCATGTATTCTAAAGTGCGCTTGCCACATTTACCTCGTATGCCGCATATGCCTCATTTGCCAACAGTAAAGTTGCCTGCAATTAAGCTTCCAATAATTAAACTGCCCTCATTTGAACCTGCATTGCTAAGAGTAGGAGGAAGGCAGATAGTGAACAAATGGTTAATGCAGAACAAGGCATATATGAAATATCTGAAAAGTTTGTCACATCATAGTTCTTCACAGGCTTTAATCTAGAGACAGGCACCTAGTATTTTAGAAAAAATATATAAGCTAATCTTGCCAAGGCTAGAATATTCATGATTAAGGGAGTTTTTGACAAGAATTTCAAGGAAATACTGTCTTTCCAGATAGTATCTATAATCGGTGGCTTGATAGCAGGAATTATTCTTGCCTATAATACAAATAAAATCCTTCTTATCCCTGGCATGCTCCTTACTCTCCCAGCATTCCTGGATATGCGAGGAAATATTAGCGGCTCGCTCTCTTCGAGGCTGAGCTCTGGCTTGTTCTTGGGAGTGATTAAGCCCAACACCATAAGAACCAAAATAATCAGAGGCAATATATATGCCTCTCTCTTGCTTGCAGTAATAATTGCTTTGTTTCTTGGATTAATAACCTTCCTGTTCAACAACTTTGTTTTGCACGTATTCACTCCTGAGATAATATGGCTTTTCCTGATAGCAGGCATAATAGCCAATATGATTGAAGTCCCCTTAACAATAGTGCTGACTTTTTACTTTTTCAAGAAAGGGCATGACCCAAATAACATACTAGGGCCTTTTGTAACATCATCAGGAGACATTACAAGCATTGTTTCATTGCTCATTGCCTTGGTGCTTATATGAGCATAAAATCATGAGATTAATTTACAAGGAGAATAATTAAATGAAGGAAATAAGAAAGCATTTGGAAGCATTGAGAAAGATTAGGAAGCGCGCGCGCCACTCTCTTATCCATGAGATTCATACCAAATACAAGATTTCAAGGAAAACACTTTTCTATGTCAAGGAATATGGGCCTCACTCAAATGTGCCTGACACAATACTCAGAGAAAGCGTCCAGATCCTATTGCTCTCTGCAATATTAAGCGCAGCAGGAGGCATGGCCCTTGAAAACATAAAAGAGATTTTTATAGTCATCGTGCCATTAATCATTCTCATGCCGACGCTCAATGACATGGTCGGGGACTACGGGACCATAATTTCTTCAAGATTCTCAACCATGCTTTATGAAGGCAAGGTTAAAAAGAAATGGTGGATGGAATCAAGCATAAAGATATTATTCTGGCAGATATTTATTATAGCCTTGCTTACAACCCTCATTAGCACTACCGTAGCCCTTATTGTGTCTCTTTTTTCAAACTACCAGCTGAATGCCCTTATTATTTTAAAAGTGTTCACCATTACAATAGTGGATGTTGCCTTGCTAGTCATAATAATGTTCATTTCCTCTGTAGTCCTGGGATTGCATTACTTCAATAAAAAAGAAGACCCTAACAATTTCCTGATACCAATAATAACATCAGTAGCAGACTTTGGAAACATGATAATAATGGCAGTGCTTGTAGTATTGTTGTTCTAGAGCAGGCAAAATACAGTCTATTGCATTATTTTCTTGGCAAACTCTTTGAGCTTAGGAATGTGCTCTCCTTTTTTCACTGCTTTACTTCTTAGCCCAAGGCAGGCCACTGGCTTTTTATTGCAGATTTCTTCCATTTCAATAAAAATCCTGCCAGGTGATTCTCCGCCCATGGTGCAGAAAAAAGCAACTTTCTTGAATTTGCCTTTGTTATTTGTAAGATAAGCCCTCACTGGGCTTGCCATGTTGCTGCCCCAGTTAGGAGCGCCGATGATAACTAAATCATATTTTGCAGAATCATTTTTTGTTGCCTCTATTTCTGGCATTATCCTCTTCATTCCTTCTCTGCCGCAGCGCAGCCAGCCGAACAAGCCCTTCCTGCTCTTTGCACCTTTCTTGTCAGTTAATTCCTCAACCTCGCACTTGAGCATTGCTGCGAGTGCCTCAGCAGCTTTCTTTGTATTCCCAGTCCTTGAATAATACACAACTAGTTGTTTCATTTTATCACCCTAACCCTTTATTTAGTGCTTCTTTTATCATCGTGTTAAGTTTCTAGTTATCACTCTTTTTTACTGCGTTCGGATGTTTTTCTAGATAATCCGTTATCCCGGCTGTTATTTTTTTTATCACCTTAGAAATAATCTCTTCCCTAGCATAAGCATCTGTCACCCTATCAGCAGGCCTGATTAGTATCTCTAATTTTGTTGCGTCATTATTTTTTGTTTGGTAATTTATAGGCGGATATAATTGCTCATCTCCGTGCAGGATGACTTCTGCCCTTAAGCCGTTTAGATTCGCTGTGATGCTATTCTTGAGAGTTTCCCAATCACTTTGAAATGCTTCATCACGGTCATATACTATGCTAAAGCTATCCCCTGAATTATGAGCATAGCCGCTGACGTGGATATATCTAACCTGATTAAAAGTCTCAGCTAACAACCTGCCTTTTTCCTTGGTATCATTTGCTCTTTCTTCAAGAGATTTGCCATTACCTGCTGATGGGACTGCCATGAAGTGGGGTAATGCGATTTTATTTATAAAGTTGTTTCTACCACCACTGCCAGAAGCTTTTCTTTTTTCTGCTGAACACTTTTTTTATTCTTTTCTTTGCAAGAAATATTTTTAGCTCTTCTTCAATGCGAGGATTTTCAAATGCCTTTTCCTTGTTCCTGAAATTCTTGGTGTGATGATAGCTCCTGCCGTTCTTGGTGTGGAACTTGTGCTTCTTGTGAAGCAACTCATGATACATGATATAATCCAGCAGTTCCTGGCTTTGCTCATCCTCTCCTTTGAAAATATTAGAGATGGTCACCATGTTTGCGCCGTACTCATAGCTCCCAAGCTTGGAAAAGCTGTCTGTTCCCCAGCGCAGGTTAGGCTGGTCAAGCATTCCATAAAAGTATTTTTCACTCACTCTTTTAAAGCTCTGCTCAAGGATTAGGTCTGTTTCTGTAACATGAGCATAATCTCCCACGCTCTTGATGAACTTCTCATACAAATCAAGGTTAAGGGTTCTCTTTTTCTCATGATAAACTTTCAACAGCAGCAGCTGTATCAGGCCCATCTTTATCTCATCACTCACTTTTTTCCACTCATAAGAAAGCTTGAAAGTCATTGAATAAGGAGCGTACTTAACATTAGCGTTATAGGCATTAAAGGCGCGGGAATATTTTATTCTTAGCTCCTTGTTTAGCTGTTTATCTGGGAATAATTCTGAGAATGCGCGCTCTGCAAGATTCATTTTTTCACTTCAAGTCCTAATTCCTTGACAACCAGTTCTGCCTGCTGGACCAGCTTTTTTGCGTGACTAACAGGATCAGGATGATTTTCAGGATCAGAAGAAGTATTAATCTCAAGGGTTATTGACATCATACCATGATTTTTCTCAAGAACTTTTTTTGCAATGTTAAGAACAAAATTGCTCATAGCTTCTCCTTTTATCAGTGCATGCTGGTCATCAACATAGACATTATCCTCTAGTTTGGTTGGGCGCGCAATGTGCATTTCATAAACCCTGCCTTTTGAAACATCAATTATTTTTTTAATGGAGTGATTAATATCTCCTTTGACATCGCCATTGTCAATCATGGTCCTGAGAGATATGAACATGTGAGCTGTATCAAACAGGAGGCCTATATTCTTGTTAGCCCTTATTCTTTCATCATTGAAGATGCTAGCTATGAATTCAGGCTTATTCATCAATCCCGCGTTTCTCATTATTTCTAACTGTGGTTTTGTTATTTTATCCTTAGTTTCTTTTAAATTAGCTAAATTAACATAAGGATGAGTCTCAAAAAGGATTTTTTTCTCCTTACCCTTTTCCATGTTTTTGTTAATCTCATTTTCTAGGAACACAAGATTTAATATTATCTGCTCTCTTATCTGCTCCAAGCTTTCACTATCATAAAAGTTTTCAGGTAAAGAAGCAGCCCTGAAAAGATTATCCTCAACCATTAGCTCTTTATTATAGGAATGGAAGCCAACTGCGCCTGCCTGTGCTTTTCTGATATTGTTCAGCATATGCTCATTTACCTTTAGCTTAAGGCTAGAAATTAGTTTTTCATAGTCCAAGCCCAGGTTAATAATCCTTATAGGATTATGCACAGAAACCTTTAATCCTGCTGCATTGAACAAATCAAGCTCTTGCCTGACATCCCTGCTCTCAACACCACTAACAAAGGGGCTGGCACTAAGAATAGCCAAAGCTTGCTTGCTCTGCGCTAATCCCTTGCACCAAGAAACATATAATTCTACCATTTAAAGGCATGGTTTATTGCTGGTTTATAAAAATTTCCCCTTCTCAGCTTCGTAGCCCACAAACATTGGCCCGACAAGGGTTTTCCTGAAATTAGAATGAGCCTTAATTGCTTTTTCAATTCTTTCTTCACCGTGAAAATAAGCTTCTGCAATGACAGGAACATGATTTGACAGAAGGTACAGCCCCCTGACATAATTACCTATGTCCTCTTCAATTCGGCGAAAGGTTTTTCTCACAATAGGCGGGGCATTGTCATTGAACTCTGTGATAATCACTTTTCCATTGTTCTTAACCTTTGAGAAAATAGTGTTGACAGAGGTTTCTAAGTCAGGAACGCAATGAAGAGCCATGCTGCACACAACAATATCAAAAGAATTATCCTGCACATGAATCTTGCTCGGCAATTCACCAGTTTTTAGGAGCAAATTCCTGCAAAGATTCTTCTTGCTTATGAATAGAAAAAATTCTGGCACAGGATCAACCCCAAAGTAGGTGATGTTTTCTGGCAAATAATCTAACAATCCTCCCCAGCCGCAGCCAATATCTAGGAGAGAAACAGGCTCGCCAGGCTTAATGCTGTCAGCTATGGTTTTTTGCAGGTAAGGGTATAAATGCTTGTCTCTGAACACATCCTTCTTGGCTTTTGCATATTTAATCCATTTCTTGGCATATTCCTTGTTGTATATGGTTTGATCAGACATTTTTCTGCTCCAAATCTCTCAGAATACGCATCTGAGGCGCGCGCACCTCTCTTATAATCAAAAGAAATTTATTGTGCTTAAAAAGGTTATTGTTGTCTATTGTCTAGAACCTTATACATGCACAGGATATCTCAGGATGGCTGCTATACCTCCCATTTCCTTGAGCTGAAATCCTTCCCTTGTCTCAACTGAGATTACTTCAATATTAGTGCCGTACTTCTTTGATTCATTATCAAACTCGTCCATTAGTTTTTCATCAATAGTCTCTGATAATATAAGAATATCAACTGCTCCCATGGCCAGGCATTCTTTGACATGCTTTTCTCCGTAGCTGACCATCTCTGCTTTTGTAGCCAGCAGATTGAAGAATTTCTGCATCAGAACTTTTTCCTTTGCAACTTCTTCTTCTGCAAGCACGTCCTGGCTTCTCTCTAGAAGCTCTTGAAGCCCGAACTCTCCTGTATAGCTTAGGTCTTTGACAGCAATAATCTTGTTCCTCACATCAGCTGTAAGGTATCCCTTGTTAAGAAAATCAGTGGTTGTAGTGCTTGGCCCGCCAATCAGTATTCCTTTCAGTTCTTTTAGAAAAAGGAACTGCTCCTTCATGTAATCAGCTACTTTCTTATAATGGTCTTTTATAGCGCCTTCTCTTAGGCGAGCAAAACGAGGCGCGCTCTGTCCTCCAGCTCTTATCTTGCCAGGAACTTCCGAGTGAGTCTTTTGCAATGGAACAATTGTCTTGCCTTTTAGCAATGCAATATTTGCATCCCTCCTGTCAAGCACTACCATGCCATATACTTCTTCATGCTCAACCATTTGTTGGATTGGCTCAAGAACAAATTCCTTGTCACAGCGATAAATACGAATATTAAGAGGTACTGGCGGCTCAAGGCTCCAAACCTTGAAATCCTGGGCTCCTTCTCTCTCAGCAACATTGCCTGAGAAAACAGCTAAACCATTAGGAGGAGTCTGCTTGAAAAGCTTTAGGTGCTGAACCATCCTTTCTAGCGCGCTAATAACATTGTTCCTTGTGCCTGCACTCTTGATGTTAGTTGCAGTCCCTTGCTCTTGCTGCAAGTGATTGATAATCTTGTTCATGTCATAGCCTGATGGAATATAAACAGACACCAGTTCTGTATGCCTGCCTCTATATCGCTCAAGTTCCTTCATGATGTGCTTTAGTCTGAGCTTTTCCTTAGCACTTACTTTTATCTGGTCTTTTTTATCCTCGCTCATCTTAATACCTAGATTATTAATATGGATTTATAAAAGTTGCTTAATCCTAGGATGACGTGTTAGTATAATCTTTCGAAGGCTTTTTTTAAGACGGTTTTTTTGCCATTCGTGCTCTTCAGAGAGAGCTGCAGCTCCGGCAGCACTAGCAGCATAGCTAGCTGCAGCCTTAGAATGGCTAGCAACATGCGCAGTTGCTGCGGCGTGACCAGCTGAGCGTGCAGCAGTACGAGCTGAAGGATCATCTGTGGCCCTTGCAGCAGCATGAGCAGCAAGAGCTGCTGTGCGAGCCTCGCTAACGCGTATCTCTCCATGTGTCCAAGCTCTTGCTGCCTCAATGGCTTTTCTAGGGCGTTCATCTCTTGGATATTTTTTCTCAAAATATGGGAGCACATGCTCTGCGCAGTCAGCAGCCCATAACGCAAGCACCTTCTGATTATTCTTTAGTTTTTCTTTTACAGCTTTGCTCAACATTTTATTTTCTCCCACCTTTTTCTTCCTTGTCTTCCCTTTGCCTCTTAGCAAACGTAGCAGCAACAAGCAGTGGGAACACAAGGCTGGCTTCTGCAATCACCTTGACATTCGACGCATTGAGTTTTATCTTTGCCCAGGTCATTGCTTCCTGTAAGTTGCCTCCTGAGTCGCTCGCATCATGCTCTGTTGCTGTTGTGATGTAAACAGCATAATCAAGCCCTTCCCTGAAAATATTTGCATTAAGCACATAGTGCTTTGCAACTCCTCCTCCGAGGATTATTGCTCCTGTTTTTTCAGAGTTAAGCGCAAGATTGATTATTTTCACATGGTCTTCTACAATGTCTATGCAAAAGTCTTTCTTATTGAACTTCTGGAAATAGAACAAGTCTCCAACGCTTCCGTCTGTCAGTGCAGGGCAGAACACTGGTATGTTGTTCTTATAAGCCCAGTAAATTATTGATTCCTCATTATTAATCTCCTTGCCCATTTCCTTGATGAACTCTGAAGGTGTGAATGGCCTATTCCTTTTTTTTGACTCTTTGTATACTCTCTCAAACAATGGCTCCATGAACTTCTCAAAATAAAGGTATCTGTCATAGGGAGCAAATATGTTTCCTATCCTGCCAACTCCTTTTTCAAAAAGCACTCTGCCAGGCACATCAAAGCTGCCTGCAACAAATGGCTTAATGCACTTGATAATATCCTCTTCAACTCCCCCAACACTCATTGAGAGAACTTGCACAAACTTGTGCTTCACAAGGAACTTGATAATCTCTCTTGTTCCTGAGCTTATCATATTAGAAGTGCATGACAAGAAGATAGTTGCTTTGCCGTCTATCATCTCATTGGTTATTTCAATGGCTTTGCCAAGATTAGAGGCTTGTATTCCCATTGAGCTGTATGATTCTACAAACTCGTCAAAATGAAAATCTTTTTCAAAATCATAGCCCTTAATCTCAGGAAAGCCTTCTAATGACTCATATCTTCTCATGAACTTGGTTTGATCTTGGTACTTTGGAACCTTTTTTTCTTTATTTGCTTTTTTTTCTTTGTTATTTTCTTTCTTGACCATATTAAATCACCTTGTTGTTTTTTGAATTGAATAAAAAACCGAATCAAAAAAATTAATGAAGTTAATAACTAAACAATAGCGCTAGAACTAGCTAAACTCTCAAATGGCAATATGCCCCATAAACAAATGCGTTAATCATAGAACAAAGGAGGCGGGTCTGGTTTTTAAAGGTGATTGTTTTGTGCTCATTTATAGCAACATTTAAAAGATTCTCCTCACTAATTATAGCTTGTAATGGCTAAGTTGGCTGATTTGAGGAAAAAGAACCTTGAGCTTGCAAAAAAAGGCGTTAAGGACAGTGTTAATCCTGACGTTTTCATAATCAATGCTGTGAATAATGTTGAGGAGTTGCAGAAAATAATTAATAACCTGAGCAAGAGGCTTAGGGAGTGGTATTCTCTTTATTTTCCAGAGCTTGACAAGAAGATTGCTGAGCATGAGAACTTTGTAAAGCTCGTATTAAAGGCAGATAAGAAGGAATTGGTGAAAGAACTTAAGATAAAGGATGAGATGGGTGCTCATTTTGAAAAAAAAGACTTTGAGCCTATACTCTCGCTGGCAAGCATAATATCTGACTTAATGAGAGAGTCTCAGCTGCTTGAGGATTATCTTGAGAAGACTATGAAAGCCTACTGCCCTAACCTCACAGTGCTTGCGGGCTCTTTGATTGGAGCAAAGCTGCTGCGTGGAGCAGGCAGCTTGAAAAAATTAGCCATGATGAGAAGCAGTACAATACAGTTGCTAGGAGCTGAGAAGGCTTTGTTCAGGCACATAAGGACGGGAGCCAGGCCTCCGAAGTACGGGTATCTGTTACAGCACCAGCTTGTGCAAAAAGCAAAAAAATCTGACCGGGGCAGGGCTGCAAGGCAACTGGCTGACAAGATATTCCTTGCTGTCAGGATTGACTTTTTCAAAGGAGAATTTATTGCAGACAAATTATTAAAAGAACTAGAGGCGAAGTTCAGGTAAAGGAGGCGAACTTTATGAAGATAAGCAGGCATAATAAGTATTTGCTGTTTGAAAATGAATTCCTTACATTGTTGCTGATTATTGTGCTTAGTTTTGTGTTTTACTCCCTGAAAACAAAACCATTATTTTATTTCATTACTCTGCTCATAGGGTTTGCGTTATATTTCTGGATGATTTACGAGGAAAAAGTTTATCGAATTGGAAAGAAGCACAGCTATTTTGAGCACACATCAAGCTATATTGTAATAGGCCAGGCCACTCTTGTGCTCAGCTTTTTGTTTGCCTACTTGTTTGTTGATTTCCTTGTAATCATCTGCATGATAATCAGCGTGATAATGTACAGCATAGCTTTGAGCAGGATAATCCTTTACAAGGCAGTGTTTAGGTGAGGTTTTAGAAAGGTGTTTTTATGCTAGAAGAAATCAAGAAGTTCAATGTGTTTGAGGATAATAGGCAGAGAAGAGCAGTGTACACTAGAAACCTGACTCCTGGCAAATCATTTTTTGCAGAAGAGCTGATAAGAGAGCAAGGAGTTGAGTTCAGGAGCTGGGATGTTTCAAGAAGCAAGCTAGGAGCAGCAATAAAGAAAGGCATATCACAGATAGGGATAAAGGACAAGGATATTGTGCTCTACTTGGGAGCTGCCCATGGATTCACTCCAAGCTATGTATCAGACTTGGTTGGTAATGAAGGATTTGTTTTCTGCTTAGACAATGCGCCCCGTGTTGTGCGAGATCTGGTTTTTGTTTGCGAGGAAAGGATTAACATGGCTCCTATACTTGCTGATGCTAATCACCCTGAAGAATATAAAGAGCTAATAAGCCCCCAGGTTAATGTTGTGTTCCAGGATATTGCCCAGAGAAACCAGGTTGAGATTTTCCTAAAGAACTGCGATGCATTCCTGAAAAAAGGAGGATTTGGGCTTCTGGCATTAAAAGCCAGGAGTGTTGATGTTGCAAAAAGGCCAAGGGAAATCTTCAGGGACGTGAGAATGCAGCTAGACAAGAGCAGCATGGTGGTTGTTGATTACAGAGAGCTCGAGCCTTTTGAAAGAGACCATGCAATGTTTGTCTGCAAGAAAAAATAATCTTTTACATTCCGCTAGCGCTCACAGGCTTTGGTTCTTTCTGAAAATACCTGTCATACATATCGGGAGTGAAAAGTTTTCCAATAACATAGACATTTGAATGTTTTAACGTAGATACATTGTCTGCTTTTTCCTTTACAACTTTACCGTGAGGCCTTTGGCTGCTGTGGTAGAAATACAAATCGTTACCTTTTTTTTGTAAGAAACCTACATGTGTATCTGTGCCTAAAGCGTAAATGCCATTGCCTTGAATATTAAGATATCTTTTTAAGTTCTTGTATGACATACCCCAGAATTCTCTTACCTGGCTGGATGCAGCCTTTACTATGTTCTCAGAGGCTAGCCAGTTGGTAGGGTTTTGTGTAATTGTTTCCCAGCCAAGCTCATGCTTGTCAAAATTATATCCCAGAGCCTCTAAAGCCCTGATTACAAGATAATCGCAGCCCACGCTCCCCTTTCTTGGCTGCTGCGAAGCTCCGTTCATAGACCACTTAGTGCCATACCATTGCTCAAGCACTCGTTCTAAGCTAGATTCCAGATAATTCTTGTAGTTAGCAGGCTGGATGTTGCTAGCGTCCTCTCTTATCTTTTCAACAAGAGTATTATAATCTGTTGTGCTAGGTTTATTGTATTGAGTGATGATTGGTTGCACAGGCTTTGAAGCTTGTGTTTGAACAGGTCTTGTAATACTAGGAGTATTTTTAAATTGTTCAGCGACATAGCTATTTGAAATGTTATAAGGTCTCAGGAATGCAGCCAATCCTGTTGCACATGCTAACCCAGTTACTCCCAAGTGACCTATAGTCAATCCTTTCTTCTCATCAGACTTTTTATTGTATCGACGAGAATTATGTTTTCCAGTCATATACGCGTGGGAAAATTACCCCTTTATAAATGTTACCACTACGAAATGTATTATTTATCTTTTTTTGGGTTAGCAACCATTATAAACCCATTTTATTCCCTTGGTTTTATGAAAGGCTTGTTATTGCTCAGCTCAGGAATTGACAGCCCAGTAGCTGGCAAATTGGCAGCAGAGAAAGGCGTTGAGTTAATTGCTCTCCACCTGAATTTCTGGGATAATGAAAAAGAAAATCAGAAAGTTATTGATTTGGCAAAAAAGGTAAATGTGCAGCACTTATTTTTTGCAGAGCTAAGATTTGCACATGATGCTTATAGAGAAAAGTGCAATCCTCGTTACACCTGCATCTATTGCAAGAGAATGATGCTAAGGATAGCAGAAAAGCTTGCTGAAAAGCAGAAGTGCGATTTCATAATAACAGGGGAGAACATGGGCCAGGTAGCAAGCCAGACTCTTGATAATATGGCAGTAATACAAGGAGCAGTCAAGATGACTGTGTTGCAACCCTTGCTAGGCTTTGACAAGAACGATACAATCAAATTAGCCAGGAAATTAGGAACCTATGAAATGTCAATCCAGAAAAGCCCTGGCTGCCCATTCCTGCCATCGCATCCAGCAACAACTTCACGGCTTGAGAAGGTTGAGTATGAGGAAGCTAAACTGGATATTGATGAACTGGTTGAGGAGAGTGTGAAAAATGTCAAGCAAATCTATTGAAAAATACACAAAAAGAATGTATGATGAATTTGGGGCAGAATACCAGAAGAGCCGAGAAAAACATAAGGCAGAGAGAGCTTTTAATGAATTTCTTGAAATGCCTTGTATGTTCAAAGCAATAGGCAATATAAGGGGCAAGAAACTGTTGGATGTTGGTTGCGGAGCAGGAGTGCATGCAAAAGAATACTTACGAAGAGGAGCAAAAGTGTGGGGCATGGATGTTAGCAAGACTATGATTGAGCTTGCAAAAGTGCGATGCAAAGGAGCAGAGTTTATAGTTGGCTCTGCTGAGAAGCTTCCGTATGAAAATAAATTCTTTGATATAGTCACATCGAGCCTTTGCATTGACCATGTTGATAACCTTGATAAAGCCTTTAGAGAAGCTGGCAGGGTGCTTAAAAAAGCAGGTGAATTGTTTTTTTCTTGCCTTAGCCCAATAGCTTCAGCAAGGGAGTATTATGAAGATGAGAACCTGAGAATCCGTGGATTAGGATACGTTGTTGATAAGAGAACTAATAAGAGAATTGACTTGGGAAATGCTTTTTCTGAAGCCATAACCAACTATGAAATGGTTCCTGGAATGATAACCAAGGAGCACCAAAGAAGTTTTAGGATCATTTTGAAAGCAATAAGGCAGGCAGGTTTTGAACTGATTGACATTATTGATTGTAAGCCAGTACAGTCTTTCAAGAAATACAATCCTGAAGAATACAATATATTCACAAGAATACCCATCTTCTCTATTTATGTGTGCAGAAAGAAATAAACTATTTCTCCAGGCAAGCCTTGATTAATCTCGTATAAAATAAGTTTAAAAATCAGATCTTCCTGTCTTTGCCATTAATAGTTGTTTCACAGCGCCAAGATTCTTTACAGAATTAATCTCTTTCATGGTGAATTTCACATTGAATTCCTTTTCTATGGCAGAGAAAATGACGAGATTATTCATCGAGTCCCATTCGCTTAAAGTTGCTGCTGAACTTTCATCATTTATTTTTAAAGGATTTGCGCCAAGTATTTTCCCGACAATCTCGAATAGCTTGCTCATTTTTTTATCTCCATTAAAATCCATTTGGGATACTCAGGTGTGAAATCCTGTAGGCTTTTATCCCATTGAACTGAACCATCATCATTTTCCTTTGCCTTGCTAAAACCAAACGAGGCGTACAAATCCTTTACAGGAGAATTTTTTGTAGTAGGGATGTAGAGAGAAGATATGCTTGTAATACCCTGCTTCTTTAGGTCATCTGCAACATAATTATAAAAAGCATTTTCTATATGAAATCCCATAACTCTGCAACTCAGCAAAAAGCTGTCAATGAACGCCTTGTCACCCTCTTTTTTTATGATACAAACTCCTACCAGCCCATGGTCGCCAAAGCGGTCAGTTGCATCCAATTGGTATACTACGCAATTATTGTTTTCATAAAATGCTTTGATGTCTGATTCAGAATATCTTCTTGTGGTGACGTTGAATTGGTTGGTTTTCATGCATAGCTGGGAAATCCTTGGAATTGAAGGCAAGTCTGCCTGTGCAATATTGACTGACAATCCCAGATTCTCTAAGAATTTCTCCATACTGTTAGATGATAGTCTTAAACTGTCACGCTGGCTTCGCTGGGCATACAGTTCGCCCCTGCAGAAGTCTTCCTCAGTAATTGCAAATGATGAAAACAATTTTAGGTCAAGAAGCGTTTTTGTATAAAGGGCAGGATCTTCAGGCATATCTATCGTCTCAACTTCAGGAAGCAGCTCCTTGATTCTTTCCCTGTTCTCTGCTAGGTCATCTATGAAAACAAAGGAATCAAGTCCTATGTTAATCTCCTTAGCGATATTCTTCATATTCTCATCTTTTGGCTCCCAGTTTATCTTAATCGATGAGAAATTTTTTTTCTTTAATACCATGAACTGGTGTTTCTCAATCACATTCATTGCTTCCTCATAGTTGTTGCTGCTGTTGATAGCCAGGAGAATGCCCCTATTGTGCAGGGCCAGGAGATGTTTTTGGAAATCCATGAACTGGTTCCCAGGAGGCTTTGGGCCAAGCTGAATTCCATTAAACCCATCATCTCCCACATTTCCTCCCCAAAGAGTGTTATCCAGGTCAAGGACAATGCACCTTCTTGTAAAGGAGGCTGTAGGAATAAGATATGCCAGGTATTCGTTTACCAGTTTTGGAAAGATTTGCATGGCAATCTTCATGTCACCTAAATAATACATCTTGTAATCAAATGCATTTTCTTTGCCTATTTTAGACAGGAACTGGTCAAAATCAAAAACAAAAACAGAGCTGTTTTCCTCATACTTTTTTCTTAAAGCATTGTTTACTGATGAAAAAATATCCAAAAACCCGAAAGCCTCCTTGTTTTCCGCAATTCCCAGGGGTGAATAGAAAGGTATTTCCAGGTTATGAACAACTGTTTTGGGGCAAAATTTTTGAAGCTTGTCAACCAAATTAATAAGATAATTGGTAATTTCCTCAGCATTTTTTTTCATGCTTTCTTCAGAGGAAGGATAAGGAACAAAATATGATTCCGCAAGCAGGGCTCTTGAATCAATAAACAGAAAAGTAATATCGGGGTGAAAAGAGTATAGCTTGCTCTTTTCGTCTAAGATGTCCTGGGTATACTGGTTATAATCCGAGAAGTAAAACTCAGGCATGATGTTGTTTTTTATGCAGAGAGTGAAAAAAACTTTTTCAATGTTTGAAATAGTGAAACTGCAGACAAAAGCGATTCTTAGCTTTTTCAGCTTGAGCGGCGATAGGTCCAGGGAATGCAATTTTGAATAAGCAGAAATATAATCATAGATGGGAGACTCAAAGGTAAGCTTGTCAAGCAAGGACTTTTCTTCAAAAAAATCACTCATGAAAACCTTAACTGGCGTTGCGGTTTATTAATTTTTCTGAAAAACTATTGCAAAAGCCAAAGCCATATTTTTTGAATGCGACATGCTAACCCTTATGGTGTAGCTGTTTAATTTATCTTGCTTATCAGCATGCAGCTTGGCAAAAGGAACTCCCGCACGGTCTTTAAGGATTTCTATGTCACACAAATCCAATCCTATGCTACAGCCTGCCTGCATAAATGCTTTTATTACTGCTTCTTTTGCAGCAAACCTTACAGCAAAATGCTCAGCAGGCTTTTGTGTGGACAGGCAATAATCAGTTTCTTTCCTTGAAAACACTTTAGAAATAAACTGCTTTTCAAGGTTTTCAAACCTTTCAATATCCTCACAATCAGTCCCGATATACATATTTTCCTTAAACAGCCAAATTTTCGTTTCAATACTCGTGCTCAAGCCCATCTTTACCGATGTATGCCTTTTTGAAACGGAAAATCTCTCCTTCCTGAAGAGTTATAAGCTTTTTCAAGGGATTTCCTCCCACTACAGTATTATCAGGTATGTCATGATCAACAACGCTGTTGATTGCCACAACGCAGTTCTTGCCTATAGTCACCCCGCAGTTCACCAGCGACCTGCCTCCTATTAGAGAGCCGCTATTGATTACAACCCTCCCGACTTTCAGATCTCTCATAACATAGTCATGAACATTAATTGTGGATTTGTATCCCAAAAGGACACCATCGCCGATAATTGTCAGTTCCGGGAAAAAAGGATCAATATGAACGTCATTGCATATTGCTACGTCACGACCTATCTTAAACCCTAGCAGCCTGTAACATGAATTCTTGAAGTTAGAAGGAGGCAATTTTTTAAGCATCTCGGTAACAATACAGTTAAAAAAAAGCTTTGGGTTGAACCTCATTCTCTTCCACTCATTTATTGCAGAAAGCCTTTTTCCAGTGTAAGGGATTACTAAACTTTTGTCATCTGACTTCATGAATGCTTTAATAAGGTTCCTAACATCCCCTTCTAGAGAAGCATATGCTCGAGATTCTCCACTCCTTTGATTTTCAATATTTATGTTTTTCAATCACACCCTCCTCAAGACTATCCTTTAAAGCAAAATTTAAATACTTTATCATATTTAAATGCTTTACCGGTTATGTTTAATTACGAGTGGGTTTTTGATTAGCAAATAAGAACAATTGGACTAGAAGGATGTAATTTCAAGAAAACTCTATTTCTCCAAGCAAGCCTTAACCAGTCCATAGAATAGTGGCCCTGGCTTTTCTAATTTGCTCTTTAGCTCTGGATGTGCTTGTGTTCCTACAAAGTATTTGTGCTTTTCCTTTGGCAATTCAATGAATTCAACTAATCTTTTGTCAGGGCTCATGCCTGAGAATATTAATCCATGCTTTTGCAGTATCTCGTGGTATTCAGGATTTACTTCATACCTGTGCCTGTGCCTTTCACTAACTTCTTTTTGCTTGCCATAGAGCTCCCAGATAATTGTTTTTTCTTTCATGACAGCAGGATAAGCTCCAAGTCTCATTGTCCCGCCCTTGTTCTCTATGTTCTTCTGCTCAGGCATTATGTCAATCACAGGATATTTGGTTTTCTCATCAACTTCAGTTGTGTTTGCATCTTTTAATCCGCAAACATTACGAGCAAACTCAACTGTTGCAAGCTGGAGTCCATAGCAAAGCCCTAGGAATGGAATGTTTTTCTCTCTGCAATAACGTATCACTTCTATCTTGCCTTCTACTCCTCTGCTTCCAAAGCCTCCAGGAACAATTACTCCGTCAATACCCTTGAGTAATTTTTTTGCATCTTCCTGATTGTTCACGTCAGTTGTCTCTATCATTTTCACATTAATCTTTGCTTTCAGATTTGCGCTGCAGTGCTTCAAGGCTTCGAGAATGCTAGCATATGAGTCCTCGAGCTTAGTATACTTGCCACATATTGCAATATTCAATTCTTTGTCAAGCTTTGACAAGTTATCAACTAATTTCTTCCATTCGGGCTTGACTCCAGAATCAATTCCCAATCTTTCCTTTATTATGTAATTAATCCCTTCATCTGAGAAAACAACTGGTATCTTGTAGACGCAGTCAACATCCAGGCCTGTGATTACTGCTTTTTGCTCTATATCGCAGAAAACACTTATCTTGTTCTTTATCTTCTCATCAAGGTATTCTGCGCACCTGCCTATTATTATGTCAGGCTCAATCCCTCTTTCTCTTAGCAGGATTACTGATTGCTGAGTTGGCTTGCTCTTTTGCTCATGCACATTAGTAGGAATAGGAACATAAGTCAGGTGAACATAAAGAATATTCTCATGGCCAACTTCTCTTTTTAATTCTCTGCAAGCCTCAATATATAATTCATTCTCAATATCGCCGACAGTTCCTCCTACTTCTATCATCACAACATCTGCTTTTTCATCCTCAGCAACCTTGTAGAACCAATCCTTAATCAAATCAGTAACATGGGGTATGAGCTGGACTGTTTTTCCAAGATAATCACCGCGCCTCTCCTTAGTTCTTATTGCTTCATAAACCTTGCCCATGGTAAGATTCCAGTTGAATTTGCAGGTAACGCCAAGAAATCTTTCATAATGGCCAAAGTCCATGTCAACTTCTCCGCCATCATCAAGAACAAATACTTCGCCATGCTCAATAGGATTCATAGTGCCGGGGTCAACATTAAGATAGCCGTCGCACTTAATAGGAATAACTCTTAATCCTGCCTTTGTTATCAGGTTTCCAATTGTAGCTGCAGCAACTCCTTTTCCCAAGCCAGAGAGAACACCGCCTGTGACAACAATAAATTTTTTGTTGGAATGATTCTTTCTAACAGGCATTACCAATTAGAGCAACAAGTAATATATAAAGATTTGTGAATTAGAAAATAAGCATTTTATTCATAGATAATTATCCTGAACTCCTGCTCGTCCTTGTTGATGCCCATCCTGACAATCTTCTCTATTAGTTCTTTATATGTAATCCCGTGGGCAGCTATCATCCTTGAAAGCCCTGCGTCACTAGATATATCAGGATTAGGATTTACTTCTAGGATGTAAGGCTTATTGTTAGCGTCAATCCTGAAATCAACTCTTCCATAGCCTCTCACTCCCATGAGAGTGTAAGCTTTTCTTGCAAGCTCTTCAATCTCTGCTTTCAGGCCAGGCTCTATTTCTGCTGGGCATTGCGGAGTTGTGCCTTTGTAATACTTGGTCCTGGTAAGCCATTTAGCCTCGTAAGGCAGGAAATTTCTTTCTTCAGGTTTAAGATTGAATATTATTTCAGACATCGGAAGCACTGTGAGCCTTTTGTTTCCGAATATTCCCACATTTATCTCCCTGCCGTCAATGAATTCTTCCACAAGTGCTGGTTGTTCATAGGTCTGGATAACCTCATTCACTCTTAATACCAGGCTTTCTACATCTTCAACAACAGAATTACGCCTTATGCCTACGCTGCCGTCGCTCTTTCCAGGCTTGACTATCAACGGGAAGGTTAATCCATTTATTTTTACATCCGCATTTATTTCCTTGTTGAAGATAATGAACTTGGGTGTTGATAATCCATTCACCACAAACAATTGTTTTGCCCTTGCCTTGTCAAGGCAGTTTGCAAGGCATAAATAATTTGAGCCTGTGAACTTGAAGCCCAGCATCTCCAGCAGCGCAGCCATGTGAGGCTCTGTGTGGATGTCCTGCTTATATCCTTCCTCTGCAAGGTTAAAGACTATGTCTGTGCTGTCCTTTAGCTCAAGTAATTTCTGGAATATTGTCTCGTCAGCAACCACCCTGATTACTTCGTGGCCTAGGCTAATCAGAGCGTCGTTCACGTTCTGTATGTTAGCGTCATCAGTTCTTCCCTTGTAATCAGCAGATGTATGCGATGCAACTTCCCCGTCTGAATAAACAATAACTACTTTCATAATGAATTTTCCCCAAAAAATTATCCGTTTTTTGTTTTTTATAATTTTTTTATCAAATATTTTTCTCGTCGTAATATTTTTTTACATATAATAATTTATTTTAGAGCTTTAAAAATGTTTTCAAATTATTTTTATTATTCAGAATTTTATTCTAAATTTTTTCTAAGAATTAGAATAACGCTTCAGTGCAAGCTCAACAATCTTGTTGATGATGTCATCATAGGTGTAGCCTGCTGCATTTGCAGAGCGTATAAACCCTGCTCCGTCGGGGTTGATGCAAGGATTTGGATTGACTTCGAGGACAAACAATTCTTCTCCCCTGAGCCTGAAATCAACTCGCCCATAGTCTGCACATCCCATTGCCAGGAATGCTTTTTTTGCAAGCTCAACTATATTATTCCTTATTTGCTCTGGAACATTTGTAGGGCATTTTCCTATGCTTTTCTTGCACAGAGCTGACTCTTCAATCCATTTGGCTTCAAAAGAAACAATTTTAGGAACTCCTTCTGGAAAATCAAATATTATCTCTGAGAGAGGAAGAGCTTCTATGCCCTTACCATTGCCAAGAATCCCCACGTTAATTTCTCGCCCATCAATATATTCTTCAACCAGGGCTGGCTGCTTGTAAACCTCAAGTATCTCATTGACTTTCTTTTCAAAGCTTGGATCATCATTAACAACAGAATCAGAGTTTATGCCAATACTTCCGTCTTCATGCACTGGCTTTATAATCAAGGGGTATTTCAAATCCTTATTTTTTTTTGCAGGCAGCTTCTTGATAAGCTGGTATTTTGGCGTTGGTATATTATTTTTTATCAGTACTTCCTTGGCTTTTTCCTTGTTAAGGCATAGTGCAAGTGCTTTTGAGCCTGCTCCTGTGAAAGGCAAGCCTGCTTTTTCAAAAACAGCAGCAATCTCAGGCTCCTTTAATGGGTCGCCTCCAATCCCTTCTGCAAGATTAAAAATCAGGTCATACTTTTGCTTTAATTTTTCCAATTCATCAGGGTTAATCTTTTCAAGGACAGCAGCATGACTTCTCTTTTCAAGAGCAGCTTTGACAGCTTTAGATGTTTCTAGAACTTCGTTGTCTGCCAGTTTGTCAAGGTCCTTGCCGTGATCAACTTTATCGACTAAGTTGTACAGAATTCCTACTCTCATTTTTCACTCTCTTAGTCTCTGTCAGCAAGCCATACCTCTTCATAGCCTCGTTTAGCACAGTATTGACTATCTTGTCATAGTTCATGCCTGCAGCATAGCAGGCTTTTGGGAATCTTGAGTTATCAATTGGGTTAGGCATCATGCCTGGCAAGGCATTAACATCAATGACGTGCGGTATCCCTTCCTTGTCCAGCCTCATGTCCATCCTACACAAGTCAAGAATGCCGAGCACCTTGTAAGTTCTCAAGGCTACTTCCTCAATCCTTTGCTTGAGTTCATCATCAACTTTTGCAGGGCACACAATAGGGTCAACAGGGTTGTTTGGGTTGTCCCAATACCACTTGACCTCATAAGAATCAAATTTGTTAATCCCAGCAGGCAGGTAGTCGAAAGTTATCTCAACAATAGGAAGCACTCTTGGAGGGCTGTTTCCAATCACTCCAACTGTGAATTCTCTTCCATCAAGGTATTCTTCAGCCAGTGCGGGCTGCTTGTAGGTTGAGATGACATACTTCACCATCTTCTTAAGCTCTTTCTCATTATTAACAAGAGAATTATTCCTTATTCCCTTTGAAGAGCCTTCTGCATTTGGCTTGACAAACAATGGGAACACCAGGTCAGAACTTATCTTCTCATCCCAGTGATTGAAAAGCTGGTATCTTGGAGTAGGAACTCCGTGATAGGTCAATATTTCTTTGGTTTTGGTCTTGTCAAGAGTGATTGCCTGGGTCAGGATTCCAGAGCCTGTGTAAGGAATTCCTAGCATGTCAAGAATAGCTGGTATCTGGCTCTCTCTTGCTCCTGTGTTCAATCCTTCTGCCATGTTAAACACAAAATCATAATTGCCATTCTTTATCTTTTCAAAGAACTCCTCATTAGCCTCAACTATTTCTGCAATATGCCCTTTCTTTTCCAGGGCTTTCTTGATGGCTAATGGCACATCTATCTCGTCGAAATCTGCAAAAGCATCAACCGGCTGATCATTAGGAGCTTCTTTCTTGAGGTTGAAAGCAACTGCAATCCTCATCTTTCCATTGGCTGCTTTCTTTTTTTCCTCAACAGTCAATGGGTTCTTGTACTCAACAATCTTTCCTTCAAAATTCTCAAGCACAATGCTTTCATCATTCCTGTACTTCAGGTATTCTGGCAGCAGAGGAATCTTTCCTCCTCCAGGAACATCAACCATGAACTGCGGAACGCACATGCCAGAAGTAAAACCATAAAGGCTCTTCATGACTTCAAGCCCCTGTTCAATGCTGGTCCTGAAGTGCTCTGTTCCCTTGACGCAGTCTGCCTGGTACAAGTAATAAGGCTTAACTCTCATTGCTATGAGTTTGTGGAATAATTCCCTCAAAACTTTTGGGTCATCATTAATTCCTTTGAGCATTACTGCCTGGTTTGCCACTGGAATGCCTGCATCTACCAACAACTCACAAGCCTTCTTGCTTTCAGGAGTAATCTCCATCGGGTGCTCGAAATGAACATTAACAAAAACAGGATGATACTTCTTGAGCATATCAACCAGCTCTGGAGTAATCCTTGCTGGCATGGTGCAGGGAACCCTGGTTCCAATCCTGATAATCTCAACATGAGGAATCTCCCTGATGCTCTTGACAATCCATTCCAGGAAATCATCATCAAGCATTAAAGGGTCTCCCCCTGAGATTATTACATCCCTGACTTCATTGTGCTTTGAAATGTAATCAATAGCATTAGCAATCATGTCCTTGCTTATCACTACTTCCTTGCCAACCTTTCTCTTTCTTGTGCAGAACCTGCAGTACATGGCGCACTTGTTGCTAGCCAATAATAGGACTCTGTCAGGATACCTGTGAACAAGGCAAGGAACAGGACTGTACTCTTCCTCTAATAACGGGTCTTCCTCATTAACATTATCTTCAAGCTCTTTCAAGTCAGGAATGCACTGCTTCCAGATAGGGTCATTCTTCTCCTTCATAAGCCCTAAATAGTATTCAGAAATTTTCATAGGATAAGTTTTCCTAACTTTTTTTACTTCATCTATGACATCAGGGAATTTCTCAGAGAATTCTTTTAAGTTCATTTTACAAATCAAACCTCCTTCGTGCTTGTGAATAGAAAAATCTCGTAAAAGCTCCTAGTTTGCCGCCAGGCTCTTCATCATTTTCATCAGAAATATTAGAAGTATTGTTCATGTTTGCCGTTGTAGTAGTTGTCTACACGATCACCCAGATTTCCAGCAGTTTTTTTGATTTTTTTTTTCTCGACTATTATATTTTTTATATAATTATTATGTGAAGCCCTATATTTAAATATTTTCATTTTGAAATTTTTCGAAAAAATATTTTTTTTATAAAACTTTTCTGAAAAGTTATTTGCACTATTGAAAAGATATACGAGAAATCATTATTGAAAATTTTTCTTGCAAAACTGATTAAAGGTTTTAGTTGTTGTTAGAAAAGTTTTGCATTTTCTTGTCAGAAATTTTTTTGCTAATCTTTTATTTTCAGGTATGTTGCGATGGCGAATATCCCAAACAAGCTTCCTATCCCGATAATTTTTTGTGGTCCTAGAACATCCATTAGAGCCCCAGCAGCCAAGCTTGCCAAAGCAATGGTGATTCTTGTTAGCATGCTGCCGACAGAAACAACTGTTGCCCTGATATTCTCAGGAACAAACTTATGAAAATAGGTTTGGAGCAAAGGATCCTTTAAACCTCTTAGTCCATCGTCAAAAACATAGACGATTGCCGCGATTAAATAAAAAGGCGGGTAAATGAATAATACTGATAAGAGAAGCAGCATCCTGATTAAGGTTGTAACAGCAACAACATTCTTGACTTTCATCTTTACAAATAGCTTTGATAGGAAAGGAGTAATCATCATAATAGCTGCTCCAATAGACCACATAATTCCTAAAGCGTATCTTGGCATTGAGAGGCTGACAAGGAAAGGTTGCCACCCGGTGTCTCCTATAATCATCAGGAATGAAAAAATACTTCCGAGAGTGAGGAGAAAAACAATCTTATGAGTAAAAGTGAATTTTAAACCTTGCTTGCTGTTGTCAAAGGTCTGCTTCATTGTTTTGATAAAGCCAGTTTTTTCCGGCCTGTACAATTCTTTTGCAAAGATAGAAAGGACGATTGCATTCACTAAGAAGCCAAATCCGAAAACATACCATAAGGTACTAATCGGGTGGCTCTTAACAATAATAGCTCCTAGAATCGGAGCAAATACTGCGCCAAAAGCCGTTAAACTTGAGCTTTTAATGAAATACTCGTGGTGCAAATCTTTTCTTTCATAATGGTTAAGGTTGTCAATGACCCATGCTTCTTCTGCTCCGCTTACAAAAGTCATGCCAATGCCAGCTACTGCCCAGAGAATAAGCAGCGTATAGAAACTTGTGAATAAGGGCATTAAGGAAACAGCTATGCCTGTTAGTACAAAACCAAGGATAACTGAGTATTTCCTGCTGATGCTGTCGGCAAAAGCTCCTGTAGGAGTCTCAAACAAGAACATGGCAATTCCAAAGGCAGAAGTGATTAATGCAATCTGAAAAAAAGAAAAGCCCAAATCCCTGAAATATATAATCAAGAAAGGCATAATCATGATTGACAAGCCAAAAACCAGGTAATAAAGATAAAAAGGCCACAGCAATCTCAGTTCATCCTTTTTGAAGAGCATTCATGTATTCTTGTTATATAAGTTTAAATAATTATTCTTAAAACCTAAGAAAAATATTTTGTTTAGTTAGCTCCCTGATAATCTAAGCCAAGTTCTGCTGCAAGCTGCTCAAGCTCTTCTTGTGTTGGTTCTCCTTGCTCTGGGTTTGCTCCTTCTTTTGGCTTCATTGCTGTCTTTTGCTCTGCTCCTGATTCTTTTTCATCAGCTTTTTTTTCAGGCACTATTTTGAGCACTGCCTTGAGCGCTGATGACTTCTTGTCAGGGTGCTTGAACTTATAAGCATCGCCGATTCCTTTAGATTTGTCAGAATAAGGTATTTTCTCAACATGTTCAGAGTCGTAAACAGCAATAAGGTCGACATTCATCTTATTATCCTTGGCATATGCGCTCATTATGTCAGACTTATCATGAATCTCGTGATAATTGCCCAAGAAATCATATGCGTTCTCTTTACCTGGCTGCTCTTTGATATTTTCTTCAACTTTTTCAGTCCCATGCTCAAGAAGATGCTTCAGAACATCCTCAATGTTCCTATCAGGATGCTCTTCTCCACTAATAGGATGAACAACAATTTTCTGCCCTTTAAAGTGCTTTTTCAAGTGCTCATCAATCTTCTCTTGGATTGCCTTGTAATCAGGAGCCTTGTTAGCATCATACTGGATGTTCACTTCAATAACATTGCTTTGATAATTGCTCATAAGCCTAATCTTGATAAGAGGGTTTATTAATGTTTCTTTATGACAACCTTTAAAAAAGCCTATATATTATTAGTCTGTATTATGGGTTTAAAGCTCTTTAACACTATGGGCAGGAAGAAAGAGGAGTTCAAGCCTGTCAAACCTGGATTTACGGGTGTTTATTGCTGTGGCCCTACTGTTTACTGGTATCAGCATATTGGCAATCTGAGAACTTATGTTTTTGAGGACGTGCTTAAGAGAGTTCTTCTATTGAATGGCTTCAAGGTGAAGCATGTGGTTAATATCACTGATGTCGGCCATTTGACTTCTGATGCTGATGAAGGTGAGGACAAGCTCATGAAAGCTTTGAAAAGAGAAGGCTTGCCTTTGACCAAGGAATCGATGGTTAAGCTTGCTAACATGTATTTTGACGAGTTTAAGAATGATTTTATCAGGTTAAATATTCTTCAGCCTGATGTGTGGTGCAAGGCTACTGAGCATGTTCCTGAAATGATAGAGCTGGTCAAGAAGATTGAGAAGAACGGTTACACCTACAATACTAGTGTTGGGTTAATCTTTGATACTGCAAAATTCAAGGATTATGCAAAGATGGCAATGCTTAAGCTTGAGCAATTGGAAGAAGGAGCAAGAGGCAAGAAAGATGAGGAAAGAAAAAACTCTAGTGATTTTGCTCTTTGGATTACTAATCAGCCTAATCATATAATGCTATGGGATTCTCCCTGGGGCAAGGGATTTCCTGGCTGGCATCTTGAATGTTCTGCAATGAGCATGAAATACCTAGGAGAGCAGTTTGACATTCATTGCGGAGGAAAAGAGCACATACAGGTTCATCACACTAATGAGATTGCCCAGTCAGAAGCAGCAACTGGCAAGAAGCCCTGGGTGAAGTACTGGCTGCATGCAGAATGGCTGGTAATCCCAGAGGGCAAGATGTCAAAGTCAAAGGGAAGCTTTACAAGAGTAGCTGACCTGATAGAAAAAGGAATCAATCCTTTGGCTTTCAGGTATTTTACTTTTAGCGCCCATTACCGAATGCCTCTTACTTTTAGCTGGGAAGCTGTTGAAGGAGCAAATAATGCTTATAAGACTTTGAAGAACAGGATTGCAATGCTTAAGAAAGAAAATAAGAGCCTTGACAAGAAGGCTAAGAAAAAATATTATGATGAGGAATTCTTGAAAAGGATTAATGATGATTTGAACATGCCTCAGGCAGTTGCTCTTCTTAATGACATGATTAAGGATTCTGAGCTTGGCAGCAAGGAAAAACTTGAGCTGATTGAGAAGTTTGACAAGGTGTTTGGCTTGGACTTGCTAAAAGAAGAAGAGATTGAAGTTCCAAAAGTGATTCAAGAGCTGGTTGACAAAAGAGAAGAAGCAAGGAAGAAAAAAGATTTCAAGCTTGCTGATAAGTTAAGGAATGAGATTAGCTCAAAAGGCTTTGTTCTTGAAGATACTGCTGACGGTGTCAGGGTTAAGAAGAAATGATTTTTTTACTGTTTCACAATTTCTTTGGCAGTGGCTGATATTCTTTTTTTCCAGGTCCTAACATCTTGGCATAATCCTGTTTTGGCATTTGAGGTTCACTCATAGCTTTTGCGGTTAGTTCTTCTGCAATGCCTATTCCTGGGCAAAGCAAGTTATCCAGTACTTTTAGCCCTCGCAGTCTGATTATTTCTTGATTTTTAGCGCTGTCACCTGAAAATCTGTCTGCTTTAGCTTCTCTAAGTATAGATTCCCTGTTCTTTTGAAAATCCATGCCTCCTAGAGCATCAACAGCAGTAAGGAGATAACAATAGCTAGGGCAGTCATGACTGTATTTTAAGTTTTCTATTCCTGCCCTTTCGAGCGCACCATACACCACTTCTTCAAATTTCAGATTGAGCTTTTGTGCTTTGTACTCTACTTTGTTAGCAGCTTCTATTAATTGGTCAACAAACTCAGGAGCGCACCTTCTTAGGTATAGTACATCTGAAAACCTTTCTAGGGGTAAGCCTTTCTCAAGCATGACTGATTGGGTGTTGATTACAAAGAATTCTCTGTATTCTGGTTCTACACTTTGTATCAAGTCTCTTACTCTTTTATTATTTATTATTATCTCTTCTAATCTTGGTATTTTAACTGGCGTTCCAGGTGTGTCCATGGTTGTCCCTCCCTTTTTGGAAAACACGTAACCTATGATTTTAAACTATATATATCTTTCTTCTATATGTGATGAGCTTACTATATAAATGTTTCGTTTTGTTCCTATTAAACAGTGGTTACAAATCAAAGATTGCTCTTAACCATAAACTATTTAAAAAGGTGTATTCTTCGAAAGAAGAGACGAAATGCCTCCATAGCTTAGCGGTGGAGCTCGCGGCTGTTAGCTTCGCCTTGCTCAGAAATATCTGGGTAAGAGAAGGAAAGTAACCGCGCGGTCGTCGGTTCAAATCCGGCTGGAGGCGTTTTTATCATTGGGCCCGTAGCTTAGCCTGGCTGGAGCACACGACTGATATTCGAAGCGCATCAGCGCGAGAACCCAGAAATCTCTGATTTCTGCGGACGCCAGCACAGATATCGTGGGGTCCGGAGTTCAACTCTCCGCGGGCCCATTAATGATTCTGAAGGTATCGTAATGCAAAAAACCTCAAAGATAAAGCACGTGTATGAGCATGCTGTTCTTAACATCTGCCTTGATACTCTTGAGAAGAAAAAGCAGGCTTTGGTTTTTGTCAATACTAAGAGCGGTGCAGAGGCAGAGGCTGAGCGCATTGCTGTTAAATTAAAAGTTGATGACAAGGATAAGGAAGCTCTTGATGAATTGGCTGGAAAAATCCTCGGGGTGCTTGACAAATCTACAAAACAATGCCAGAGGCTTGCTTTATGTGCAAAAAAAGGAGTTGCTTTTCATCACGCTGGCTTGCACTCCCAGCAAAGGGAATTGATAGAGGATAATTTTAGAAATGGCAATATAAAGATAATTTGCGCGACGCCGACTTTAGCTTACGGAGTTAATTTACCAGCATTTCGCGTTATAGTCCGTGACTTGAAAAGGTTTTCATCACCAAGAGGTATGGCTTGGATTCCTGTTCTTGAATTCTTGCAGTTCTGCGGTCGCGCCGGACGACCTGATTTTAATGACGAATATGGAGAAGCAATCTGCCTTGCAGAAACAAATGGAGAAAAAGAAAAGATAATCCGCACTTATATCCAAGGAGAGCCAGAAGAGATTCTTAGCAAACTAGCTGTTGAGCCTGTGCTAAGGACTTATGTTCTCAGCTTAATAGCAACAGATTATGCCAGCTCAAAAAAGAGCTTAATGGATTTTTTCAAGAAAACCTTTTATGCTCACCAGTTCGGCAATGTCAAGGAAATAGAAGCAATAATCACCAGGATTCTCAAGCTATTGCAGGAATGGGAGATGATTACTATCAAGGAAGATGACAAGAATATTGAGCTGGAAGCAACCTTGCTTGGCCAGAGAGTAAGCCAACTCTACCTTGACCCATACACTGTTCATTACCTGATTACCTGCATGAGAAGGGCAGAGAGCAAAATACTCAAGGACTTCTCATTCCTGCAAATGGTATCATACACTCTTGAGCTTCGTCCTTTGCTAAATGTCAAGGTAAGCGAATACGATGATATTGAGGAAAAAAATAATATGTTCAGTTCATCAATATTAAGCCTTGAGCCCAGCATGTTTGAGCCAGAATACGAGGAATACCTAAAGAGCATAAAGACTGCATTGTTCTTCTATGACTGGATTAATGAAGTTGATGAAGAAGCCTTGCTTGAGAAATACAATATCAGGCCAGGAGAGATCAGGGTTAAGCTAAGCCTTGCAGACTGGCTGCTCTACTCCTGCGTTGAAATATCCAAGCTTATAAAATTGCATGGGTTAATAAAAGAGTTTGAGAAAGTCAGGATGAGGCTGACTTACGGTGCAAAAGAAGAATTATTGCCATTGCTCAGGCTTAGAAACATTGGAAGAATAAGGGCAAGAAAATTATTTAATAATAAGATTAAGGGTATTGAAGATGTGAAGAAAGCAGATTTGCCACTGCTAACTCAACTTGTTGGAAAACAAGTTGCTCTCTCTATAAAGAAACAAGTAGGAGAAGACTTAAGAGAAGAAAAAGTTCAAGTAAATAAAAGCAAAAGAAAAGGCCAGATGGCACTTGGCAAATATGATGAGGAGTAATTTTCAGAAACTTTTATTAAGCCGGTATAGCTACCTTCTTTATATGGCTGATAAAATTGTTGTATTTGACTTTGCAGGAACTCTGATAAGAGCTGACATTATAGAGGAAGCTAACCTGTTCAGGGCAAAAGTCCTTAAGAGGAGCTTGCCAACTAAAAATGAACATTCTAACCCAAATGATCTTTACAAGGTTAATAATGAATTTGTTGAGAAATTAACAGGTCTTAAGAAAGATATGAAGGTCAATTACCGGGAGAACAACCTGGAATTCATGAGCATAAATGGAGGAACTTACCAGAACCAAGTATCCACTAATCTTTTTCAGATAGGCATGTGGATGGCTGCAAAGAAATATGGCAAAGAAATAATGCCCAAAGGCTTGGTTGATGAACTATCAAGAGTGAAGAGCCTGGGCTACAAGCTCGCAATTGTTTCTGGCATAAGGAATGACACAATCTCAGGAATGCTCCAGATAGCTGGAATAGCTGTTGAGTTTGACTACATCTATGCGCAGCCTCCTGTTCTTGGAGTGAGCAATGAAGAGAACCTTAGAAGACTAGAAGCCCGGGGCAAGCTGATGTTTATTGTAGGTGATAAGCTGAGTGATTTAGAAGCAGGCAAGAAACTAGGAGCAAAAACAATTTTTGTAAGCTGGGGCCATGCTTCTGGCGGAGAAAAAGAATTTGCAGATTATACAGTTGACAAGCCAAGTGCATTGGAGAAAATAATTAAATAAGATAGTATGGCTAGTTCTTTGCAGCCTTGACTTTTATCTTCATGGTCTGCCTTGCTATTTCTTTCTCTGATTCTATTTTTGATACTTCGTCAAAGAACTTGACCAGCAGCTTTACTTCTGGGTTTTCCATGTTTAGCTGGTATAATTGTATCCTCCCATATTTTCCTTTTTTTACCAGCACCTTGTCTTTGAGCATGTCATCCAGCATGCGATAGATGCTTGATCTTCCTACGCCTGCTGCTTCTGCCATGTCTGTGATGGAGTATTCTGCTTCCCTTCCTATTATCAGCAAGTCCATTAACTTTACTTTTGGGCTGTGTCCAAGCATATGTGTTATGATTGTTTCTTCTTCCATGAGGTTTAAGAATATAGGCAAATATTTAAATGTTTCGTTTTGATACATGGATGTATCATTATGATGCGAATACTTTTTATTTTGCTCGGAATTATCGCGAAAATTAGTCAAGGCATTATATAAAGATGCAGAAAAATAGCCAGGTTCATGGATAAGATTACTATCCAAAAAATAATGCTGAGAAGACTTAAATATGATACTCACCCTAAATGGGGCGCCTCTCATACAGAAGAAATAAACCTCTTTAAAAGATTTAAAACACACATGCGCGGCACAAAAGAAGTAAAGAAGGCTTTAGAAGAACTTTACAAGATGGAATTCCTCAATCGTTATATGAAGACAGGAGAAGTGCATGTTTCCCTTAACATAATGAAAAAGAAAGAGGTAGAAGAGTTCCTGGAGGAATAATCACTCCAGCAGCCTGCTTATTGATATCCCTCTGTTGATGTTATAGATGACTCTTGCAAAATACTTAGCTACGCTTACTTCAACGTACCAAGGGTATTTGTTTGCAAATCCTTGTCCGTGATAAACCGCATCTGTGCCTATTACTCTTGTCAGGGTTCCTTCTTGGTGTGCATTGCTCAGCCTCTCAATCGCAGGGCCTGTAAGCAAGGGCAGGCTTGCTGCTACATAAATCTCTTTTGCTCCTTGCTCTTTCATTTTTTTCAGGGAATTAAGAATAGTGCCTGCTGTGTCCAGGATATCGTCTATAATAAAGGCTTTCTTGCCTTTCACATCCCCAAGAAGATGCGTGTTCTCAACAACATTAGCCTTGGAATAATCCCTTTCCTTGTGAAGCAAGGCCAGCTTTATGCCTAGTTTTTTTGCATAATAAATAGCTCTTGCAGCTCCGCCAGCATCAGGAGCAACAATAACAAGGTCATTAAACCCTATATTCTCTTTTATGTAATCCATGAAATTCTTTGAAGCGCGAAGATTCTCAAGAATGGCTTTCCTGAAAAAGCCAGCAATTGCCTCGTTGTGAACATCAAGGGTTATTACGCGCGTTGCCCCAGCATCTTCTAGTTCCCTTGCAGCCATGGCAGCTGTTACTCCTTCCCTGGTCTTTGCCTTGTCCTGCCTTGCATAAGGGAATACAGGTATTACTGCTGTGATGTAATGCGCATCAGCCATCTTGGTTGCGTTGATTGCTGTTTTTAAGGCTACGAAATTATCATTAACACTTAAGCCAGCATTCTGATTGGCAACATCCTGAAAAATGTATACGTCCTGGTTCCTGATGCTCTCCTCAATCTCTGTTTTTAATTCAGTGTTGCTGAACTTGGTTTCTTTGGTCTTGATAAGCTCAATGCCATCAGAGCCTTCTTCTTTTTCAATTATTTTATTTAGTTCCTCAACTACTTTTTGTGCAAAAAACCCTCCAGAATCGCAGGCGAGTATGCCTAGTTTGCCTCGTGTAAAAGCATCCATAACAATCACCCCTGTATTTTGACAAACTTAATATACTATATAAATTTTCTCACTATTGAGAATATGGCATTATTAATCATCGGCGTAGACCCAGGCACTACTTTAGGCTATGCTATAATCAATGACAAGGGAGATTTCATCACTAGCGGCTCTGGCAAAGAATTCACCATGAGCGAGCTCATCAACAACATCATCAGCTTTGGCAGGCCTTTGATTGTTGGATGTGACAAGAATCCTCCGCCATGGTTTGCAGAAAGCCTTGCAGTAAAGCTGGGTGCTAAGCTTTTCTTTCCAAGGCAAGACCTGCTTGTTGCTGAAAAAAGAATGCTTGCAAAGGATTATGATGTCAAGCTTAATGCCCATGAAGTTGATGCACTGGCATCTGCTATTCTTGCATTTGATAAGCACAAAAATTTTTTTGGCAAGATAGAAAGATTTCTCGAAGAGAAAGATAAGAAAGAGCTTGAAGAAGCTGTCAAGCTAATCATGGTGCGTAATGAAGACCTTCCTCTTGAAGCTAGCCTTGCGATGGCAGAGCAGAAAGACAAGGAAAAGATTATTGAGACTCCAAGGCAAATTGTCAAGGAGACTGAGAAGAGTGCTTTTAGCGAGAAGATGCTGAGAGAGATGCAGGAAAAGATTATTCTTCTTGAAGAGCAGAATAGGAATCTGAGCTTTCTGATTAGGGAGAAAGATAACCTGATAAAAAGATTAGGTAAAAAAGTATTGGGCGCTCCCAAGGAAGAGCTTGTTGATTTCAAAGAGAAGCGTATTAAGCACTACACAAAACAGCTAAAAGACAATACGCGGCTTATCCAGCACTATGAAAAAGAGCTTAGGAGAAAAGACGAGTTCTTGATTGCCTTGAAAAACAAGGTATTGGTCAAGAAGCTGGATGACCTTAGCTGGGATGAGTTCAGCGCAAAAAAATTTTTGGACATACAGCAAGGCGATATTATTTTTGTTAATAACCCTGGAAGCATCAGCCAGAAAGTGGTTGATGAATTAAAAGGCAAGGTTAAATTGATAATAACTGATAATGTTCCCAAGCGCGGCGACGACACTTTTGTATTCCTAAAACCTGAAGGTATCATAACAAAAGAAAATGCTAATTTTGCAATTGCTGAAAAAAATGCGATTGAAGAAGCTTTGAAAAAACGCGACCTTCTAAAGAACATTGTTGATGAGTACAAAAAAGAGAGGAAGAAGGAAGAATGAGAAAAAATAAAATAGAAATAAAAAATTCTCAATCAACAACATATATCCCTTTGTGAACCACCACTTTTACTTCCTGTCCGAGCTCAAAGCTATTAGTCGGATGGTTTCTTACCATGCTTGACTGGAAATCATAAGGATTAATAACTTCAAGATAGGGATGAGTCCTTGCAACATAGGTGACGTGCTTCTTGAGAACAGCATAATCTAGCTTTGAGAAGTCAATAATGAGATGATTATTTTTTAACAGGTCTAATAATGTTATTTTTGAGCCTAGCTTGTCTACCTTGTAAACCTTGTCATCAACCAGGATAATATCGCTTTTTTCAAACCCTGGAAGCCTGACAAATAATGCTAATCTGTATATGTTCTTGCTGGTCTGCCTGCTCTTGGAGAAAAGGCGAGAACTGCTCCTGTATTCTCCGCCAAATAAATCCTGCAACTCTCTCCCCAGGTTCTGGGCGATGCTCTTGTTAGTGACATACAAGTCATAGCCATCATCAAGCCTCTCGACCTGGTTAATAAACATTCCCCTGTGCCTGAGATTCTCAACTCTTTTCTGCAAATACTCAATGCTTTTGTCAAGAATGTCATAATTATTGCTCCTGACCTGGAGAACAGCTTCATAATACTGTGTGCCTTCTTTTTCGCAAAGATTGCACTTGGCAAGCTTGAGAACAACATCAATAACATGCTCTTGCTTTTTGAGTTTGGCAATGACCTCGAACTGCTTCTTCTCCTTGACTGCCATTGGAATCTCAAGGCTTTTAAAGATAACCTTAGAATTCGGAACTTGCTTTTTCACCAAGTCTGTTATGAGCTTTTCAATGCCCTTATAAGGCTTCCACTGGTTTTTCTCTACGTACTTGTTGCAAGAGCACAGAGTGAGATTAATCGCTTTCATAAAATCACCGGATTTTATGAAGCTCCAAAACGCTAGTTTTGATAGCTTTCATATATACTAACACCCTCTCCCTTAATAAAAAGGGGAAGATAAGATGGTATTTAAAGGTTTGGGATAAGCTTAAGCTGTTTTAAAACCGCAAGCTTTTTTAACCCTCATCTTTTCACGATGCTTAATGTTTAATAAAAAAGATAGGAAAGAGACAAGCAAGCAAAAGCTTGCTGTTCCAGGAAAACAGAGTTTTCCTGATAAAAAAGAATATAAGAAAGAGCCTAAGAACCCTACTACCTGGTATGGCAAGGTCTGGTATTTTATTTGGCATGATAATTCTGTAGCCAGCTGGATTGTTAATATTATTCTAGCGTATGTGATTATCAAGTTCATTGTGTATCCTGGCTTAGGCCTAATTTTCGGCACGCACTTCCCCATAGTCGCTGTTGTGAGTAATAGCATGGAACATCACCAGTCATTTGACCAGTGGTGGACTACTAATGAAGACTATTACCTTGCCTTGAATCTCACTAAAGATGATTTTGAAACTTACCCTTTTAAGAATGGATTTAACAGAGGAGACATAATGTTCCTTATTGGCAAGAAGCCAGGGGACATAAAGCTTGGAGATGTTATTGTTTTCCAGTCAGGCAAGCCTTATCCGATTATTCACAGGGTTATTAAGAAAGATGATATGAGTATGTGGGTGTTCCAGACCAAAGGAGATAATAATAAGATGCAGATAAGGGATAGTGAGCTTGATGAGACTCGTGTTCTTGAAAAGCAGGTTCTAGGCAAGGCAGTGTTCAGAGCTCCTTTCCTTGGCTATGTAAAGATATGGTTTGTTGACCTGATGAAAGTAACAGGCATTTATGGTTTGTTCAGCCCTCAGCTTTAAAAGCACAAAATATTTAAACCGCCTGCTTAAAAAAGAGTTCTGTAATATGGCAACTATTTTTTGTCCCAAGTGTGGCTCATTGCTAAAGCCGAGAACTGATAAGAAAAAGAAGGTGCTTGCATGCAGCTGCGGCTATGCTTCTAAAGACGTTGGCTCTGCAGAGATAAAGGAAAGGATTACTAAGGACGAGAAGAAGGTCAATGTTGTTAAAGAGGATGACACAGGCCTGCCTGAGACAGAAGTCAAGTGCCCTGAGTGCGGCTTTGAAAAAGCTTATTTCTGGACCCAGCAGATGAGAGCAGGGGATGAGGCAGAGACCAAGTTTATGAAATGCAAGAAGTGCAAGCATACCTGGCGCGATTCAAACTAATAAGATGATTAATCCTGCTGACTATATTAAAGATAATTCTCTGAGAATAATAGTCAAGCCTGGCAAGAAGCAGAACTATGTGCTTGGCTATGATTATGACAAGAAGGCATTGATAGTTGAAGTAAAGGCTCCTGCTTATGATAATAGAGCAAATAAAGAAGTAATCAAGTTCTTTTACAAGCTTCTGAAAAGACATGTCAGGATAAAGAGCGGGCATACGAGCAAAGAGAAGGTATTGGTTGTTATTTAGTTCTTATGGCTGATTTTTCGCGCGCAAAACCTTAAACCAAGAATATTCTAATAATTTCCAGCGCCTCAAACGGCGGCGAGCCTTATGACTTATATTCTATGTTCTGAAGAATTCAGCGCTTGCTTGGAGCATACCTGGTTTCAATTAACTGGTTTTCGTACTGCTCATAATTTTTTATGATAGCTTCCCTGATTATGTTCACGTCTTGGGCTAGCTCAGAAAGGCTTAGCTTAACGTCGAAGTGAGTTTTCAGGTATCTTTTAGCTGCTAAAAGCTTACCTTTCCATATCAGCCCTGTTTTATTTGCAATGCTCTCTCCCATTTGTTCAACATAGGTGAGAATTGCGTTCATTCCATCTGAGAAATTAATCATCCATTTTTGATGTTCTCTTTTTGTCCTGAAAGCCTTGACCTTGTCAAACTCTGATTGTACAAGCTCTTCTGAACTATTGTATTTTGAAGCTTTTGATTCGAGGCTTGCAAGTTCTTTTTGTGCTCTTGAATATATGAGATCGTACAGGTCTCCTGCAATATCTACCAGTTTATACACATCTTCCTTATTTATTTCAGGTATTTCGCTTTGGATTTTGCCTATGTTATTATCAATTGTTTCTGTTATAACAGTTTCTAGGCTGCTTTTGTTGTATTCAACATTACCAACTCTGGCTGGCTGCAGTTTTCTGAGAAAAGCATCCAGATAATCAAAAACCCAGGCATTATTTAGCCTGTGTCCATACTCTTCTTGTACCGTGCTAACTATCTTGGTAAGGTCTTGTATTAGCCTTTTTTGAACATCAAATAAAATATCTGTTTTTTCCATATGCTCGAGAATCCAATAATCATTTATAAATGTTTCTACTGCTAGATAGTGTTATTTTTTCTTCTTAGCCTTCTTTTTCTCTTCTTCTGCATAATATTTTGCATCGTACATGTTCAGGTCGTCTAGCATGTCTTTCTTTTGCCAGTCGTTTGCCCATTCGTCAACGCTGAATACTTTGTACTTGCCGTCTTCTGTGCTTCCAATCACTCTCCTGATGCCGGAGTTGATTATCATCTTTTTACAGATAAAGCAAGGTACCATATTGATTCTCTTTGGCACTCCGTCAAATATTTTCTCTCCATACATGAATATGTCTCCTCCAAGCACACTAACACCAGCCCTTGCAGCATTGATAAGAGCATTCATCTCAGAATGCACGCTCCTGCAAAGCTCATACCTGTGGCCAGAAGGAATTTTTAATTCTCTTCTCAGGCAATTTCCTCTTTCAAGGCAGTCCATGGTTTTTCTTGGAGCGCCTACATAGCCTGTGGCTATTATCTGGTCGTCCTTGACAATCAGGGCTCCGAATTTCACACTCCTGCAAGTAGCTCTCGTAGATACTTCTTTTGCGATGTTAAGATAATATTCTTCCTTTGTAGGCCTTTCTTTTTTGGCATTATTCATCTTGCTCCCTCCACTAGCTTGTCAATCTTCTTGTAAAGCGCTTTAACAGTTGAATAATTGATTATGACAGCATCAGCCATTTGCTTGCACTTTAATAATTGCTGGCTGCTAGAGTCCTTGCTTTGCATCTCCCTTTGCTCAGCCTTTTTGAAATCTTCAAAGCTTGTAGGATCGTTTTCTCTTTTTCTCTCATCAATCCTCTTGAACCTTAATTCTATTGGCGCGTCAATAAAAAATAGCCTGAAACCCTTTATTTTCCTAAGAGTCTGTATTTCTGCAGGGTTCCTTATAGAGTCAATAACATAGTTCTTTTTAGGTCCCTTGTTTATCTTGTCAAGAATCCTGTCAGCAAGCACAGAGCTGCCAAATCTTTTCCTGAGCTCATTGCCTACTTCAACAAGCCTGTCCCTGGTAATCTCCAATCCTCTACTCTTTATTTCTTCCCTTATAACATCTGATAATGAGTAGAAAACAAAGCCTTTCTTAACCAGGTAATCGCCCACAGTTGTTTTGCCTGCGCCTATGAAGCTGGTAAGTCCGATAATCACGCCAATCCCTCCTTTTGAATGCGAATAATTAGCTCTTTAATAAGTTTTTGCATAATTGTAAGCTATAAACTAACCTATTGTCTTGAGTTTAATAATCAATATAAAACAATGCTGTTTCCTTTTCATTGATGGAAATAAAGAATACAAGGGTTTATGGCTTGGAAGAGTCTATAACGGCTTCTCATTACCCTATGAGCACTGTTGACTTTCTTGCTTATGAGAATTATCCTTCTGAAAAGGACTGGGAAAGGACCAGGAAGCTTGGAAGAGCTTCTCTTGGCAGCGGCCATGACAATTACCTGAAAGGAATAATTGTGCAGGCTGATTTCAGAGCTCCTAATTATTTGTGGCCTCAGATCCAAAGATATCACTTCCTTGATATTGTGAGCAGCCAGAGCAAGATGCATAGGCTTCCAAGCATGGACATGAAAAAGCAGTGCAACGAGTATGTTCTCCCAGAAACTATTGCTATGGTTGAAAAGCTTTCTGAGGAATTCAATAAGAACCCCACTCCAAAAAATTTCCACACGCTTCTTAGCAATACCCCGCAAGGAATTTATCTCACAGCAAGAATAACCACTAATTATCTCCAGCTAAAAACAATGCTTGCTCAAAGGCAAAAGCATAGGCTTGATGACTGGAGAAAGGATTTTGTCAAATGGTGTTATTCACTCCCTCATTTTATTGAGCTAACGCAAAAGCCCAGAGCTGAAACAAAAGAGGAAGATTAATGGAAAACACAGAAGCTGCTGGCGCACAGGCTAGCGGCATGTTCATAATCATAGACGGGCTTGATGGCAGCGGCAAGAGCCTGATTGTTAATGGATTAGCTGATTACCTTAAGAAGAAAGGTAAAAAGGTTTTTGAGCTAAAGGAATTCTGGAAAACCTCTAATTCCCTTCCAGAGCCAGAAGAGCTCTTTGAATATGACGTCATAATCACTGCAGAGCCTACCTACTCAATGGTTGGCATTGCTATTCGCCAGGAAATTATTAAGAATCATGACAGGAATTATTCTGTATTAGCAACAGCAACTGCTTTCTCCCTTGATAGGCTAATCCTTTACAAAAGGATAATAATTCCTTTGCTTGAGAAGGGAAAAACCATAATCCAGGACAGGAGCGTTACAACATCAATTGTTTACCAGCCAATACAAGCAGAGCCCTTGTCATTGGCAAAAGTGCTGAGCTTGGAAGGCAACAAGCTGGCGCTGGAGAATAGGCCGGACTTGCTAATAATAGCAGATGTAAAGGCAGAGACTTGCATTGAGAGGCTTGGGAAGAGGGATGATAAACAAGATAATGTGATTTTTGAAAACCTGGCATTCCAGAAAAAAGCTTACAAGCGCTTCAAGAGCAAATGGTTCAGGAAATTGTTTGAGGAGCGAGGCTCAAGAGTTGTGTATCTTGATGCTGATAAATCAAAACAAGAAGTTGTGAGTGATGCTGTAAAGCTTTATGAAGAATTTTCTGAAAACTAAGAAAAGGTTACATATGAAGATTATGAAGAAATAATCTGCCTATTCCTCTTCTGCCATTACTTCGTCTTTCTCGTCGGACTCTTTTTCTTGCTCAAAAAAAGAATTAAGGTTCTTGCTCTTCATCATTGCGTCATAACTTATGCCCTTTGTGTTCCTGTTGATGACCATTAACTATAAAGTATGGTGAGTGCTGTTTATAAAGATGATTAACAACGAAACTATAACTCCCAATCACAGCAATCAAGAACTATATTATCAAGTTATAGGTTTTTAACTAAACAATTACAAAAGCTCACGCTTTTGAATTGCCTTCTCGTCAATAACGAAAACCATAGGTTTTTGAAAATCATGCAGACGGAGGAAGGTCTTTCCTGCCAAGGCCCATGATGCTCTGAATGTTATCAGACAAGACTTCGCCATTGATTGCATCAATCCTTATGTTAAGGATGTCAAAGCTAAGAGTAACTAGAGTAATGTTGTAAATCTGCTTGTCAAGGTTCTGCAGGATGATTATTTTCTTAGTGATGCTCCTATGAGGATACTTCTTGTCAACTAGCTCGTCACAAACCTTCAAGGCTTTGCTGATGCTAATCTTGACTTTGCCAATCTCAAGCTTCTTGATGATTCCTTCTTTCTTAAAAGCATCCTCTTCAGGGCGCATATTAATCTTGGGCTCTGTCTCAAACACAACAATCTTATCAGTTTTCTCAGAATAAAAACCAAGCTCCCATTTGATATCCTTTTCCTTCTCACCCTCTACCAGCATTGCAAAGCAATGAGCAAGGAAAT
>CAYGYA010000048.1:0-3491 GCA_964354085.1 uncultured Methanosarcinales archaeon | reverse complement strand
GAAAGGTCAAGTTCATAGAGGCATTAGCTTATTGCAAGCCTGGAGAAGAGCCTGTGGTGTTTGTAGCTGAGAAAAAAGGCAGGTTAGCTGAAGATTTCCAGGGCACAAATGGTTTTGGGATTGATTTCTTATTTATTCTTGAAGGAGAGGATAAGACAATTGCTTCTTTTCCTCAGGAAAGGCTTGCAGATGTGTATGATTTTAAGCTTTGGCCAAAGATGATTGCTTTTTTGAAGAAAAGATCATAAAAAACCTCAGATTCCACTAAACAATAAGGCTTCTGCAAATTCTTTTCTTAGGAGCATGATCTGCTCCGGATTCAATTTCTTAATAATGCTTTTGCATTCCAGATTGAAAAAGCTCGCCTTCCGGATTATGCTTTCGCAATCTTCCTTAGGAATCCCTGGGTTTGTATAATATTGCTTGTTGATACGTTCTTCTTTTCCCTGCATTATCACATCAGCAAGCTCTTTTTGCTTGAAAAGATTCTGAAAAATGATTATTGAAGCAGAATGGTTCTCGCTTTTGATTCCGCACTTGAAAAGTAATGACAGGAGGCAATTGTACATCGAATAATAGGCGAGTGATATTGACTCTTCAAATTTTCCGGCATTTAATAGTATTCTTGCTGATTCGAGATTGCTTTGGGACTTGATGAGATATGATTCCTTTATATCTTCTGAAGGTTCAACTAGCTCTAATTTTCCTTTACGCTTGAGTTTCATCAAAAACCTTGATTTTTCCAAAGTAAGCTTCAACTCCCCGGAGTATTACGTGATTTTTGATGATTTCTCTCATTAATATACTCTCTGTCTCAAAAAGGCCTGTTTTTACGCTCAAACCGGAATGTATTTGCTCAATTCTTGTTTTTTCTTTCCTATCAGTTGTCTCAACATATAAGTCAATGTCACTATCTTTTTTTGCGCTGAACTTGGCGTAGGAGCCGAAAATAATTATCTGGCCTGAACTTGTTGTCCTTAGGATGTCTTCTGCCAGGACTGCAAGAGTAGGATATTTCTTAAAAAGCTCAAGGCGCTTATAATGCTCTGCCATGCAGGCGTAGCTGAAAGCTTCTGCTGACTTCTTCAGGTAGAAGACCTTGGACTTGCCTACTGGCTTGAATTCAACGACATTGGACTTAGCCAGCTCTTTCAGGCTTCTTAATACGCTCATCGGATTGGTATTCAAGCTCCTTGCAAGTTCCCGCGGAAAAGAATCCTTTTTCAGGAGTTGCTCAATAATATCGTAACTAATATGTTTCATGTATAACAATAATGATACTAAGTATTTAAGCTTTTCCCTGCCCAAAGCGAAGGAGTTCCATTAAATAACTACTACCTAATAGTCACAAAACCGAAAAGTATTTAAATAATAAAGAGAATAATGATTGGATTATGGCCACGATTGACGATAAACTAAGAAACGGCAAAATGACCAGGAGAGACTTCTTGAATTTAGCTGGAAAAGCAGGAGTAGCTGGCGCAGGAGTAGCAATACTTGGAAATTGCTCAGCAAAAGATCCTGAACCTCCACCACCACCAACCAAGTACAAGCACTCACTTAAAACTATAACTGAAATGACCCTTCATTTTGGAATTCCTATCACAGGAGGAACCTACGACGTGACCATGCTTTCTAGCGGAAAACAATTTCCTAACATACCTCTAGGCACTGCAGTAACACTTGACGAGACACTCAACAGAATTGAGAACTGTGACGTAATAGTCAGAGTGCCAGGATGCCTGCCAAGAGAAATGAGAAATCTTGCAGTAACTAATAACAACCTGAATTTCAAAGACGTAGCATATCTTGGAGACTATGACCATTCATACCTATTATCAGAGGTTCTCACACACAAAGTTAATGGAAACAGCGTCAATACAAGCTGGGCAGAAAGGACCATGAATGGCTCAGCCAATCCAGACCAACTAACTGGATTAACGCTTAGTCAAGATCGCATTGACTATGTAAAACAAGCACTCACTGAATACATAAATGCAACCAGAAGGCACATAAGCACACAACCAGAACAATTTATTACAAGCTATACATTCGACGATAATGGAAATTTCACAATTGATCCTGCTAATCCTCCTTCAGCCGGACAATACAGGCTTTTCAGAAAAAGTGATAGTTCAGGCGTAACAAATGTAACTTATCCTAATGATACTTTACTCACTGTTATTTCTTCAATTGAAAGAGTAAATCAGAGTAGCGCCTCGGGTATTGACGCTTATCGTGAAGCATTTGATGCATTGCTTGGTGACAACCAACAGATTGGCAATCCTGAAAAATTCCTCCAATGTGCTCCTATATTAGCTTGGAGACCAAGAGGGAATAGTAGCAATAAGTGGTATGTAAATAGTGAGAAAGAAAGCCAAGAAGGAGGAGATGAGTACGGCGCAACAATTACTAACTATGCACAGGAATACATGGTGCTTTCAAGAGCATCTAACAGTTCTTTAACAGGACCTACAAATGATGTCATTTACAGAATAGGTGAAGGAGGAATAGATTATAACGTAGAACTAGGAAAGTGGCACTTTGCAAAAGGATTACCTCTGAGACCAAGGGAAATAATGACAAGATAATGAAAGAGTTTTTAATAATGTAATCATCAGAATTCTAAGATCGGATTTAAAATTTTACTAATAGATACTTATGTCCTGTTTTTCATGCCAATAATAATATTCATCTCCGCTATTAATCCAACCAAATAATCCGGCACCAATAAAACAACAAGCTTGATCAGGAGTACTTGGATTATCAACAAAACAATTCAGATTAAGAGGAGTCTCCCACAATTGCCACCATTCAGGCTGAGGACCAGCAGTGCAACCATAAGCTGCTAAGCAATTAGGAGCGCGATAATTGCAAAAAGCAGGGTCACTTCCAGCTTTGTAACAAGGGTCGTGTGCTTCACATGCGCCAACCACATTACTCCAGCTCCATCCTTTCGGGCAGCAATGTGCCCCATTAAGATACCATGTCGCATCGCAAGCTTTGCACTGTGCATCTGTCGTGGCTGTCATTCCTGATACGCAGCAGGCTGTTGGATTAGGTACGCACATGTTGCATCTAACTCCGTTCACTGCCTTTGTTAATATCATGCCAGCTAAATTTATGCATTGCTCGTCTCCTGCGCAAGAAACGCTTGAGTATACTCCTCCAGAAAATCCATGGTAGCATGCTACTCCGCAAGTTCCGCCGCAAAGAGGAGTTCCCAGGAGAAGCGGATTTTCTCCCACGAGAAGTGGATCACTTTCATTATCGCATCGAATAACATAAGGGTTCTCAGGCGGCAATGGTAAGCTTTTAGAGGCGCACGTCACCCTTACGCAACTTTCTGAGCATATATCACATATCTCGTCTTGTGCGCAGCAATGGTTGTCTATGCAAGTATAATTGGTGTAGTCTTCGCAATTATCAGGGTTGCAGCCATTATCACTCCAACAGGTTTCTCCTTTTGCCTGTTCGCAACCGACCCATAA
>CAYGYA010000047.1:0-4915 GCA_964354085.1 uncultured Methanosarcinales archaeon | reverse complement strand
TTTTAGGCGCCTGCGGCCAATTAATTTTTTATTGGTCCTCAATTGCCGGACAGGCTTCTGAACTTAGAAATCATCATCTTATTTATAAACATACTTTTGAAAGCTTTACAAATGCCTTGTTAGAAAGCTTCAAGAAACCCTGAAAATGCAAAATTCTGCAGTTTAAAGCTTTATGAAGGTTTAAATTAATCTTCTGAATGAATAATTTTAAATAGCTGACAAATACTCTCAAAGATATGAAAATAATGGTTTGTGGCAGCATGTTCTTTGCCAAGAAAATGAGTGCAATAAAATCAAAACTAGAAAAACTAGGGCACAAAGTTGTCCTCCCGTGTGATATTGATAAACACCTAGAAGACTCTACCTTTTCAGATGACCTTGAAGAAGATACAAAATATTGCATAGAACATGACGTAATCAGAAAATGTTTTAAAACGCTTGCACAAAGCGACGCAATTCTGATTCTGAATTATCCAAAAAATGGAATCGAAGGGTACATTGGCACAGCTGGCCTTATGGAGATTGGCATAGCATATCATCTTGGCAAGAAAATATTTATCCTTAACCAAGTTCCTTCTCCCTCAAAAGCAAGGTGGGCTCACGAGGTTCATATAATGCAGCCAGTTATCCTCAACAATGATTTAAGTAAGATAAAATAGAATTTGCAAAACATTTTTATACTAATTAACTTGCCCTTTTCTTATGAAAATTGGGGCTTGGCTAGCAGTATTTGTAATTCTTATGCCATTCGTCCTAGGAGCAACCATCCACGGCAAAGTTTTTGATTATAACTTTGCTATTGCAAAGAACTCAGTTGTCAGGATTAATACTATCCCTGAGCAGATTGTTGTTGCTGTTGATGGAGCATACTCATTCAATGTTCCAATAGGAAAATATACCTTATCAGCAGAGCTCAAGGATGAGATTGATAGAATAATCTATTCTATGGATGATGATATCTCTGTTGTTAGTGATGGAGATTATGTGCGCGACCTGATAATGTTCCCTAATGATGACCTGGATGAGCTTGACCTAGAGAACAACGTGACCACTCCTTCATTGCCTGATAATATGAAGGTAAGCAGCCAAAAAACCATCCTTTTAATCACAGGCCTGATTTTAGTGATAATCTTTGCCTTGATTTATTGCGCAGCATTCAAGAAGTGCAAGTGGAAAGCTAGGCTTTTCCCAAAAGAAAAGGAGAGTAAAGTAGCGATAGCAGAAACATCAGAGACAAAGGCTGCCCAGGCCGTTCCCGTCGCTGAAGAAACAGATGACTTTGCAGAACTAACTGATTTCATAAGAAAGAACAAGAGAGTAACCCAGAAGGATATCCGGAAACAATTCCCAATGTCAGAGGCTAAGATTAGCCTGATGCTCACAGACCTTGAAAGCCAGGGCAAGATACGCAAGATAAAGAAGGGCAGGGGCAATGTTGTTGTTTGGGAAGAGAAATAACCGCAGCACCAAAGTAGTCATTCTGTAGTCGTTACAAAAAACTAACATTTATAAAGAAGCTGAATATTCTGATTCTAAATGCAACTTGATTATCTTAAAGGAAAGAGCATACTGGAAGTGATTGCGGACTTTTCAAAGTTTGAGTGGATGCTAATGGACCAAATCCGCCCTGTAAAGACAAAACTCAAAACACTAGTTCTGGTTTATTATGATAGAAATAAACCAAGGCAAGAAGTCGACCTCTATAACCATGTGGACGTCCATAACACTGCTGCGCTAGATGAATTAATCTTTAGAAGACATGATGACAGAACACTTGGCGGGATAATATCCAAAGTCCAGCTAGGACAACCTTTTGAAGAACACGAGTATAAATACGCTCACATACCCATGATAGATTTTGACATGCACAACGATTTTGATTTTTTAAGCGAAGAGGAAAAAATTAATCTGATTAAGAGCAAGATTGAAGAAGACACAGAAATAAACAGCGGAGTGATCCTAAAATCGGGCCCTAAAAAGAATTATCATTTTATGGGCATAGGACAATTGCTTTCAGAAGACGACTTTATTACGTTTGTTGGTCTTGCTCTCAGGATGCATATAATAAGAGAGGATAAAAAAATAAATCTTGCAGATTCCAGGCACTTAGGGCACGGGCTGAGCCCTATGAAATACATGGCTGAGCTTGAAAACGAGGAGAACCCTGAAAGCCAATGGTCACGTTATTTTTTCAGAGAAAGGTTCTTGACCCTGAGAATTCAGCCCAAACCAGGCTACCTAGACCTTCCCAGAGTAGTTGATGTGATGAATCCTGAGATACATTAATGTTCTAAGAAAGATATCTTATGAAATGAGCCACTATCTCATCCTTCACATAAGCAAATTCTGAAGACTGGTTAAAGCAATCATCCACCCTTGTTTTTTTGTTGAAACTATGATCTGCTCCGGGTATTATAAGCATTTTTTTGTTTTTGCTTTTGGTGAGAGAAAACAATGCCTGTATTTTTTCAGGTACTTCATCATTATAAAACCCAAGAAACCTGTCGTTTCCTCCATAAATAAATAACAATGGCTGGTTAACCATGTGAATATAATCATCAACAGAAGGAGCATTGTCAATCATTCTGAAAAAGTCTTTTATATCATCAACTTTGAGCGCTCCAAACTGGGCATGTTGCTTGTAGCCTTGAGCAGTCTTGAATTGAGGATGAGTGGTCTTTCTATAATTCTCATTAGACCAAGTTAGTATTCTATCAAGGGCGATCGTAGCTTGCCTTATTGCTGACTGAGGAATGCGTCTTGCTATGTTCATAATGAATTTAGGGACGTATTGTTGAAGCGAATTGCCCATTGTTGAAACGCACAATACGTCAAGCGACTTATTGTCCTCTCCAGCAGCTATTGTGACTGCCATTCCTCCTATGCTGTTGCCAAAAGCACCCATCTTCTTTAAGCCATGTTTTTTCCTTAGCTGGTCTTGCACATCATAAACACTTTCCGCCATCTCATTCAAATCCCAGTTTCCTGTTGATTCTCCCTGGGAATTAATGTCAAAACTCCAGGCCTTGAAACCATTTTGATTTAGCTTTTCTGCTAACCCAAATAGAGATGACCTGTGCTCTGTGAATCCAGGGAACAAGATTATACCTTTGTCTGATGGACTGTCAAAATAAGTTCCTGTTAAATGGACATTAGAATGGGTCTGAACAGATATATTTTCTCCTTTCTGCTTTGAGTTTTGGCTATTCATCTTTTGAACACTTTTTATATTCTACCAGACTGTATCTTTATAAATTTTTTGGTATTGTAACTACACAACAGTAGTCATTATATTTAAAGCGAAACATTTAAATACTTCAAACACTACTAATATCTTAATAAGGCTACTGGAAGCCAATATATCGCCAACAATCCATAGCCAACGACCATGAACGCTTGCAACGGTATTACAAAGCCAATTTTAGAAGAGGCAATAGAAATAACAAGGCTAGAGCCAGTAATAATAGAGGTGCAGGAAGATAACACAATATCTTCCCACCTCATATTATTCGAAATGATATGCAAGATGGACATTAATGGAGATGAAATTGTAGTCAACGGCGAAGTGCAAGAGACAGTTTTCCAGACGCAAGCAAGAGAATTCGAAGAAGAGTAAATAATTCTAAATTCTGTTTTTAACAAAATTATAAATTTGCTCAACAGATTCTTCTATTTTCATGACTGAAGTGTCAAAGATGACATTATAATGCTTTTCATCATAAGGGTTGACTCCGTAAAGCTTCTTATAGCGTTTAAGGTCACAAGCATCCCTCTGCTTAACCAGCTTTAAGGCTTCTTTCACATCCTTAGGGTTCTCCTCTAATTTGCCCCTGCCAATCAGGCGCTCAGCTCTGGTATGCTCATCAGCCTCAAGGAATATCTTGATACTCTTAGGAATAAAATAAAAACCCATTCTTCCATCGACCACAAAATCATCCTCAGATTCAGCCATATCCTGCATGTACTCATCAACCATCTTGTCAGAAGAAGAATCTTTCTCAGCCCTCTTATTAAGCTCTGCCAAAGAAATGCCGGTGCTGCGAGCATATTTGCGCCTGACATCACCAGCGCTATAGAACTTGTAACCAAGCATTTTAGCAAGAGCCTTGCCAACCACTGACTTACCAGTCCCGGCTTTCCCGCTAATAGTGATAATCATAGAATAAACAAAAGAACAAGAAGTTTAAAAAGTTTGCGCACGGTTTAGATTTTATCGTAGGAAGTACAAAATCTTGTGAGAAATTCATCATGTAGGCGCTCGCATTCTTTTATTGCTCTTGGGCTTTTCAAATATTTCGTAATATCCTTAAATATGCCCCTGGGAAGCTTGCTTTCCAAATACTCAAAATCAGCCAGTGTCAGGCTCATAATATCCTCTAAATAATCATCAGGCACAGGAAAAAGATTTCCGGGTATTTTTTTATCACTAATAACAGCATTCTTTTCCAGCCACTTATTCTCAGCTATATGTCTCTCAATAATATCAACAATGTCGTCGCACAAATCTCTGTTAGGAACCTCAAAAGATGGATAACCCATTTTATCTTCATTTAGAAAAACAAATTTCTTTCTGGTGTTGTTTGGAGGCATCCTGGCTTTCTTAAGTGTGCACCAGCTCGGTGGCGAAGTATATCCTTCTTCCAAAGTCCAGTCGTACATTTCCCTGGAAATAGCAAGAGGGCTTTTCCCTGACAAATACCTTTTGTCAATTGTCGTTATAGGCCTGAACATAAAGCTTCAATTCATTATAGAGCTACTTGCATTAATTTTTTTTCTTTTTTCGCCCTTCATCTCTGTATTCGCGAATTACTTCTAGAGCTCTTGTTCTATATGCTATGTTCTCTTCTCTCTTCTTAACATAAGCTTCTGGCTTTGCAAGGTAAAGAGCAATAGCTGTGGTCAATGGCTTTGGAAG
>CAYGYA010000046.1:0-3187 GCA_964354085.1 uncultured Methanosarcinales archaeon | reverse complement strand
CCATGACCAGGAGCTCCTGCTATTAGCATACCTTCTGCTTTTTCCTCGATTCTCTTTAGAATCTTATTATCAAGCTTGTAATCCTCAAGATTAAGTTTTTTAATAGGCCTAACTGCTGTTATTTCATAACCATCTGAAAATGGAGGCCTGGTTATTACAATCCTGTAATTTGCCATCTGGATTATGGTTGAGCCTTTTCTGTCAGCTTCTATGAATCCGTCAGTCCTGCTGCTAGTCTCCTCTGTTATTGCCTTTGCCAGTTCCTTGACAGCTTCCCTGTCAAGCTTGTCTTCTGATACTTCAACATACTTCCATTCTCCTGGTTTTCCTTTTTTTGCCTTGATTGAGCAGTTCTCCTTGATATGAAGGCTCATGGTAATCTCATCAAAGTATTTTTCAAGCACAAATGGTTTTTCTTCAAGCTCAAACTCGTATAGAATAACGCTTATGCCTTTGCTCTCAGCAACCAAGCTCTGGACTTTGTCAGCTGTCACAAGAGTTGCTTTTTCCTCAGAAGCTAGTTTTCTGATGAGAGAATCTATTTCTCCTGTTTTTGCATGCTTTATCTCAAAATCAGTAGGCCTGCTCCCCCTGAAAACCATTCTGAACTTGTGCTTATCGCCAAGTTCCCTGAGCTTTTTTATTTCCTCAAGGCCAAGAAAGCCTGTCTCCCTGTTTTTGTTAGCCTGGCTTTCAAGCTCTGCCATGACTGATTCGTGAATTATTATCTGTTCTGGCTTTAGCTGATGCTTTTCAATCTTTTTTGATAACAGCCCTTCAATTATTACGCTGGTATCAGGCACTAGCTTTGAAGCCTTATATTTTCCCTTAGTTTTATCAGCTTGCTTTATTTCTTTTTTACTCATAGAAACAGGTATAATTAAGGGTTTTTTAAATGTTGTTAAACCAGCCAGATGCTCTCTTCTCAAGAATGCGGAGCCATATCATTATCTTCTGGAGCAAAGTAGGATTATTGAGCATAATTGAAAAATCATCTTTTAAGTTATACTCCTTGCCTTGCTCATCCTCATAGGTAACTGTAATATTAAAATCATTTTTATTGAGGTTAAGGCTTTCTCCTTTTAGCAGCACTGTGAAACCGTAATCCTTGTCCATCTCAGGCACATTCCATTCTTCGTGTATTAATCTATGGTCAATGGTTATTTTCATGTTTTTTGGCTCTGTGTTAGATTTTCTTTTTACAAAGAACTTGATTTCAGAAGAATCCTTGTAGGAGATGTTCTTGGGAAAGCTCAGGTTTGCTATCTCGATCAATGGGATATCCTTTATCTCTACAGTGAGGTAATATGCTTTTTCCACAAGTTCGTTTTCTGCTTTGAAAACCAGGGTTTTTACTCCCAAGGTCGTGAAATTCTTGGTATAGTCATATTTTGCATTTCCACCTTCCAGCACCTTGGTGCTTGAGCAGGCATTGTCAAAACATATGTTTAGGCTTCTTAGGATAGCATCTCCTTTGTTCTCCAACGTGCAACTGACATCTATGGACTCGTTTATGTAAATGCTTTTTTTATCTGATGAACATGTTATCAAGACATTATTAGAATAAGGCTTGTCTTCTGGCTGCTGGCTAGCTATTAATGATGTAAAATAATCTTCTGAATAAACCTTGAATCTGTTTGATGACTTGATGATCGTTTCTGCTTCTTCGCCATTGCTTGCTTTTATTTTTAGCGGGAAAGTGTAAATAAAATCGCGGTCAAGCTTAGAATTTATTCTGACTAACCAATAAATCTTTTTCTCCTCGCGGGGCTTTAATAGTATAACCTGCGGGTTCTCTCCCAGTATTTCCAGCTCATTAACATTAGCCACGGATAGTTTGCTAGTGATGTAATAGCCAAATCTGTTTTTCACATTGAGTGTCAAAAGATCATAAGAACCAAATCCTATTTCTTTCTCTGCAATCTCTGCTTTCATCTCAACCATCGGCCCTATCTTATAATCATTACTGATAACATTGACTTCAAAATCAAGCTGGCTTGGCTTGATCTCTGTGTTTCTGCTCTTGGTAGAATAGTCAATGCTCACCTCTTTTGCATCAAGGGTTGTTTTAAGCTTGATGTGAGTTGCGTCGACAAAGCCAAATTCCTTGTAAGTAACATCAAAGGGAACCCAGCCATAGTCAGGATAGTAGACTTCTGCCCAGCCATGAGGGCCCCACCCATTATTCTGTAGGTTAATGTTTGAATAGGATATGCCTGTCACAAACCTGGCAGGAATTCCAAGGCTCCTGCACAAGGCAATGAAGATGCTGGTTATCTCGTCGCAAACCCCCTTTTTGTTGTCCAGCACCCAGCTGGCCTTTTGATTTGCCTCAGAAGTCATGGTTGAAAGGTTATACTCAACATTCTGCTCAACCCAGCTGGCAATCTTGAAAACAGCAGAGTAAAGGTCATCCTCTCCCTGCACAAGCTCAGAAGCTTTCTGCTTTATTTCCTCATTAATATCAATAATGTCCCTGGGTGCAAGGTATTCTGAATAAGCAGGATCAAGGTCCTTAATAGGAAACTCAACTTTTTCTTGCACGTACAAGAACTCGTTCTTTGCATTGAGCCTTGATTTCTCCTCGATAAGAAAATTAGTTTGCGCAGGCTGATTCCACTCAAATAAAAATCCTTGGTCTTCCTTAAAACCAGCCCTGGGCTCAGTGGTAATGAAATCAACTTTCTGGCGGTAATCCTCTCTAGGGTACCAGCTAAGCTCAGCAGATACATAATCAAGGAAATAATCTGTTGAAGTAGGCAATACCCTGAAGTTATTAGTTATTAGCAAGTCCAGGTTAAGGCCGTGGTAGTCAAATAATTCGTCAGACTGGGCAAAAACTAAAGGTAAGCACAATGACAGTATGCATATTACCACAAAGTACTTGTTAAACATAAAACTCTACTTTATTAATAGCATTTTTAATATTTTGCTATTTGGCAAGCAAAAGATAAGCAAAACTTTTTAAAAACAAGGATTTTTCAATTAACAGGGATGCCACGGTCGCTTAGTCTGGTAGAGCGCAGGATTGCTAATCCTGTTCCTTCGGGAATCCCCGGTTCAAATCCGGGCCGTGGCGTCTAGACGCCTAAAGGCACGGGCTCAAAAACCTTTTTCCGGGTTTTTGCTTGTCCGGGTCGTGGCGCTTTCTTTTTTATGCAAAATAAAATTCATGTTTTTAACGTAA
>CAYGYA010000045.1:0-11035 GCA_964354085.1 uncultured Methanosarcinales archaeon | reverse complement strand
TGTTCAACTTCTTCATTGCGCAAATACAGAAAAGAAAGTTGCTTATTTAAATGTTTATAATATGATATAGCTCAAAGAATCTCAAAATCAACGCAAATCCTGAATTCCCTTGGTGCTGACTGGCCGCATTTGACAATATTGAGAATCTTGTATTTCTTTCCTGCTGCTTTACAGGCTTTCTTTATCTTTTCAGTACTCTTCCCAAACTCTCCTTCTTGCTGAAAATCATAGAAATGAACCATTGTACCTTTCTTGCTAGCAGAGAATGCAACTTCAAGGTAATCATCTGCTGACTTGGGCAAGGGCATGATTATTCTGTCAAATCTCATTTTTAGCTTTGGAACAACTGTCTTGACATCTCCAAGGAATACAAAAGCATTGCTTAACTTGTTTAGGAGCAAATTTTGTATTGCATAGTTATGAGCAACTGGGTTGATCTCTACTCCATAAACACTTTTAGCAGGAGTGTTTTTTGCAATGACACAAACATAGGGGGCACAACCGCTAAACATCACCAGCACATCCTCTGGTTTTTTTATCATTTCCATTATTCTTTTCCTTTCGCTGCTAAGCCTTGGCGAGAAATATACTCTCTCAACGTCAAGCTTCAGGAACACGTTGTTCTCCTTGTAAACTGTTTCCTTGGTTTTTTCTCCAGCAAGATACCCTAGTTTTTGTATCCTGAAAATCCCTTCATGCTTGCCTTTTCTCAGCACTGTCTTGATGTTCTTGTTAATCCTTAGCACTTCCCGAGCTATTAGTTTTTCTTTTTTTACAAGCTCATCAGATATTTCTAGAATCGCAATGTTGCCAACAGTATCCATTGACTTTCTCAAGAATTTTAGGTCATTCTCTTTTAGCTTGGTTGTTAGAGAGCTCTTAAGATTGGTCTGTATATTCTTTTTTTTCAGAAGCCTGCGTTTAAACTCATGATTTGTTTTGAACTTCTTTTTAACAGGGAAATAGATATGGTCTTTGTCTTTTTTTACAGCATAATTATTATCCAGTAAATCGCGTTTGATCAGCTCTTTTTTTAGCTTCTCAGCATCTTTTAGAGGTACTTTTATGCACAACATAATCTTGTAAAATGGCTGATTATTTTTAAATGTTTATGAATTGTCGCTTTACATCACAATAAGGACTGCGCCAATTATCATAATAACGCAGGCAATGCTCTTTCTGAGAAGATATTTTTCATGGAATAGTTCTCCGCCAATAACTGTTGAGAATAGTGCAGAAAGCCTTTTTATTGGGATTACAAGGCTGATCATTACTCCCGGCAGCGAGATAGCATACATCTGTGCCAAGCGATAGCCAATAGTAAATATTGCCACTGAAAACACCAGCCAGCCTCCTGTCTTTATTCCCTTGCCAATGCCTTGAAAGCCATCTGCAAAGATTATCATTATCACAACAAAGTTCAGAGCAAGGAAGAAATGTACTAGTGCAAGGAAAGTCCAGACTCCCACTCCAAGGCCTCCGTCTCCAGGAGTCCCGATTATTTTTTTGTCAAGGATACTGTCAAGGGCATAAATAATAAGCGCAAGAAGTATGTATTTGATGTATTTTGACTTGAAAATGTGCTTGAAAGGCTCCAGGAAATGGTCATGCTCATGGCTTGTCAGGGTGTACGCTCCTATGATAATAACTCCTATGCCTAGGATTTGCAGTCCGGTGATTTTTTCACCTAGGAGAATTGCTGCGAGTATGGCAACCATTGCCGGCTCAAAAACAAGAAAAGGGCTGGTAATAGATATTTCAATGTGCCTCAATGCCTTTGTGATTAGAAGGAAAGCAATAGCTCCTAGGAGTGAAGCAAGATAAATAAGTCCTATGGCTGTGAGACTTAATGCCTTGAAATCAGCAAAAAACCAAAAAGGAATACTCAGAAGCAGGGTGTACATTGATAGGGTGGCTGAGAATTCGAGAGCGTGCTGCTTGAACAAGGTTTTCTTCTCAAGAATGCTTGAAGCACTGGCAAGAATTGATGCTAAAATTGCAAATATTAGCCATGCTGAACCCATGCTTTAACCCTCATATTGTTATTAACAGATTAACTGCCCCTATGATGAATAAAAGGATTATAATAAAAGCTATGAACTTATTGATGTAAATGCTATACTCTGGCTTTCTCTCGCTTTTCTTTTTTGCATTGATAGCCATTATTACCACCAGGATTCCAATTATTGCTCCTGTGATTATTCCAGTAATATCAAGTACAGTGGTAAAGCTGACAACCTTTCTTACCAGAAGAAAAAGGATGAATGGCACAAAGCAAGCCAATAGCCAGGAAGTGTTTTTTCTAAGGCCATAATCATACCAGAACAATTCCTTAAGAGCAAGGCCCAGGACCATGAATGAGGTTGATACAGTAAGCAAAGCAAATAATGCTCCTATAAAAGCCATTCTCTCCCCCAGGATAGCTGCCAAGCCAAGAGCTCCAATCTCATGAGTCTTGCTTCCAAGAACCCCAACAATTGAGGTTGCAAAAATAATATAGACAGCTAACGGAATTAAGCTTCCAATAATTATTGCCTTTTTCAAATCCTTCTTATTCTTTGCAAGCTCTTCTCCCATTTCAGGAATAGCAGAAGTGCCTATGAATGCGAAAAGCACAACGCCGTAAGGAATGAGCATTTTTGAAAAGCTGAACTCTGACAGGTTAGCAGGATTTATTTTTAACACAGCAAAGAAGAATATTATGATGACAATGGTTATCATGCAGGGCATTACAAAAGCTTCTGATTTCTCAATAGTATCCAATCCAAGGTAAATAATCCACGATATCACTCCAAAGAAAATTACGCTACACAACAAAGGATCTAATCCGAGAATGCTAGAAAGAGCCAGTCCCCCGCCCATTATATAGGCCATGATTGCTCCATAAATGCCTATAATCATGCTTATGAACATGAAATACTTGCCAGTCTTTCCAGTGTATTTCTGCGCATAGCCAGTCAGCTGATGTTTGCCCTTGGTCCTAAGAATAACTTCTCCAAGGTAAAGATGAAGGAAAAGGAAAACAATACCTAATACCACGATGTTAAGAAGGCCTGTAAGAAAGCCTGCTTGTGCCACAACATGGGGGATTGCCAGGATGCCTGCCCCTACAACGCAACCGACCAAAGTGGCAACTGCCTGAAACAACCTCTTTTTTCGCATTCAGAAATACTTCATTTGAAAGGCTTTTATACTTTTCTATTTTCAGAAGAAATCTCCTAGCCCCTTCTGTTTCCTGTCTGTACTCTCCTCAAGTTTTGCAAGAGCATTTTCTACGCGTTCTCTGCTGAAATCATGATTTTGCACAAGAACCTCAATAATCTTTTCTTTATTAACAGGCTCCCATTTGAGATTGTAATGCTCAGTTACTTTCATGTTCTTGATTAAATTAAATACTTCTTGCCAGGAAACATCAAATTGTTCATCCCATTTTGCTTCCTTGAAGATTGTATCATAATCCTTGCCGTGCTTCTTAATAAGAGTCAAGGCTTTTTTTGGTCCAATACCTTTAATCCCTCCAATATTATAATCAGTTCCAACAAGAATGCCTAGAACAATAAGTTGATCCTGATTAATACCAAGCTCTTCAAGCACATCTTTGAGATTAATAACTTCTGGCAAGACTTCATCATAGGCATAAGCTCCTGGCTTTTTCCTCTTGCCGCTGATTGTAAGGTTCTTGACTAGCTTTGGTGCCTGGAACATGAAGCAATCAGCATCCTGGCTAAGCACATAATCAGCATCACCTTTCTTGACAATATAAGATGCCTGGGCTTCTCCTTCACTAGGAGCCTCAATAATGCACTGGCCTAAAGCTTTGATTAATTCTTTTGCATCTTCTATCATCTCAGATGTCAGCCTGCTTGTTCTTGCAGCAAACTTTTTCATGTCCTCAAGGTTTTCTTCCTTAGCAGCTTCCTCATATTTTTTCTGTGCTTCAATCTTGACTTCTTTTCTTCGCTCCCTTTCCCTGTGCTTTAGTTTAGGAACTTCTCCGTCAAAACAAAAGATGAACTTCATGTTATAAGCCATTAGCCTGGTTATCCTGTGAAAGAGACCGGTAAGATGACTGGTAACCCTTCCTTTACTGTCCATGAGCAATGAGCCGTCAGCCTGCCTAATGCTGCTAAGGAATTGGTAGAGAAGATTATATGTATCAACAGCAAGAGTCTTGTTCTTCAAATCCTCAATACTAATCTCTTTTGGAGTCAAAATCTCAGTAATAGCTAATCCCATAAGAATAAGAATAATCTAAGAGTTAATATTTGTTGCGGTTTAGGGCTCATATCCTCTTAACAACCATGCCTTTGAAATCCCTTGAGAGCATGTCTTTGGCTTTCTTGGTTAGTTCTCCTGTTGTTATGAATATCACTGGCAGCTTCTTTGCCTGGCCTTGGACATAAACACTGCTCAGGTCTCCGTCATTAACTTTTGCTTTGCTCTTGGCTTTGCAATAATATTCCTGGCTTCCAATCCTTGAAGGAACAGCAATTATTAACTCAATCTCTGATTTTTTTCTTATTATCTTATAATCAATAATTTGGATATCGTTTGTTTTGAAGTATTCCCAGACTTTCTTAAAGAAAACATCTTTTTCTCTTTCTAGATCTTCTGTCGGTATTCCAAGCTCTTTTTGAATATCTTCTCTTGGTTTTATTTCCTTTTCTTTCTTTTCCTTTATTTTTTCTTTTGGCTTTTCCTTAATAGGCTCTACCGGTTTTGGCGCTTCAACTATTTCTTCTTTCTTAATAACAGGCACCGGTTCTGGCGCTTTTATTTCAGGTTTAGCAATTGGTTTTATTCTCTTGAATATTATTTGCTCTGCTTCCTGGGTTGGTGTAAGGAACCATTTCCAATAAATCTCTTTCTGGCCTTTAATATTGACTTCTAATGGCTTTGCAAAATCCTTTATGTTCCTCAAGCTAACCCTTAGCAAAGGCGTTAGTTCAGAATCCTTGAGTACTCTCTTCTGCTTCAGTACTTCAGCAGTATTCCTGTCTTTTTCATTAAGGTACTTAACCATGTTAACCAACCTGGGTTCTGCGCCAGGACAGTAATAAGCAGGTGTGCCTCCAACTTTGGTGTTGGTTACTTTTACTTTTCCTTCACCAGAAAGCTCTGAAAGAATAGCTCCAATAATAAGATTTTCTCCTCCTAATTCTTTTCTCACATCATTAGGAATAACAGGGCCTTTCATCTGAACGACTTTTAGAACAGCATCCTTGTTCAGGTTGCCCATTTGTATCTTCATCATGTTACTAAGAATGAGAATTAGGTTTATATACTTTATCTATGGGCGCATCCACTTAATCTCGTAATAAGTGACATCTCCTTCGTCATCAACAATGCCCATCATTAATCTTTTCTTGGTGCTGTGAGCTACTCTGTTCTTGGCTGCAAAATCATACCATGTTAGAGTCTCACCTTCGTGCACTGGGAAGATTATCCATCTTGCATGGTCTTCTCCTGGCTTTACTCCCCTGTCATAAACCCTGAAATCTGCTCCAAACTTCAAAGCTGTCTTTACAATGTATCCCCTGTTTCTCATATCCTTGAATACACTGTACCTTATCCAGAAGTTAGGCTCTGCTTTTCTTGCTCTTTTAATGAATTCTTCTACATTGAGTTTTTTCTTGCCATCAGTTATCTCAAGCTTTCCTTTCTCAAGTAAATATAATGCTTCTGGCAATGATAATTGGACTTTTCCGCCTTCAATAATCTGGCCATAGGCACTTTTGGAATAGAAATTTCTTGCTTCATCTATTGATTCTGTCAACACTCTTTCCCTTGCAAAGATGGCTTTTACAACTTCTTTTTTCTTGCTTTCCTTGTCTTCTTCTTTTTCTAGCTGTGGAGGCGCAAGTATTTTCTCATCTTCACCAGCAGGTTCTGTTTTTTCTGTCGGCCTCTGTATCTGCTCTTCTTCTTCCATGGCTTTTATTTCTTCCTCTAGGTCAATCTTTGGTTTCTGAGCCTTTTCTTTCTTCTTTTTAGCCATGTTTATCAGGCATCTGCTTTGGTTTTTAAAACCTTTGAAAATAGTTTTAATTAGCTATATGGAAAATAATGAGTGGTTTGCAATCAAAACCTGTTTTCAGGTTTTGTTTCTAAAAATCTGTTAATTTTTAGAAAGCATTAAAAACACTATCAGAGTAACATCTGCTTATGGAAATCATAATACTAGGCACCAGCTGTATGGTGCCTACGAAAGATAGGAATGTGCAAGGGATTTATGTAGAATATAAAGGAGAAGGCATACTATTTGACTGCGGAGAAGGAACCCAGCGTCAGATGAACATCGCAGGCATAAACAGGAACAAGGTGCGCAAAATATTCCTGACTCATTGGCACGGAGATCACGTTTCGGGGTTGGTTGGATTGCTCCAGACCATAAGCAACAGTGAGACTCAGCAAAAAATAGTGATTTTTGGGCCAAGAGAAACCAAAGAAAGAATAGCTCACCTCATGAAAAGCGTTAGCTTTGAAGAAAACAGGATGGACTTGGAGATTAGAGAGGTAAATCCTTCTGGTGTTGCCGGCTCTGCTGACAACTCTAAAGGCAAAACTTTTGGTGTTGAAAAAATATATGAAGGAGAGGATTACATAATCCAGGCAGCTTACCTAGACCACAAAATACCTTGCTTAGGCTACAGCCTGATTGAAAAGGATGTGCGAAAGATTAATATGGCAAAGGCAAAAAAGCTCGGATTAAAAGAAGGACCATTGATTGGAAAACTCCAAGCAGGACTTAATGTAATTCTAAAAGGGCAAACTATTGCTACAGATGAAGTTTCCCATATCCAAAAAGGAAAGAAACTATGCATAGTCCTTGATACCCTGCCATGCAAAAATGCGTATGAGCTGGCAGCAGAGGCAGACATCCTGATTGCAGAAGCGGCCTATACTTCTGAAATGGAAGAAAAATCCCTGGAATACAAGCACATGACAACAAAACAAGCAGCGCTAATAGCAACAACTGCGAATGTAAAGAAACTAATAATAACTCATTTCTCGCAAAGATACAAAACAAACAAGGAATTAGAAGAAGATGTGAAGACATTTTTCCCAGAGAGCCAGGCTGCATTTGACTTCATGAAGATAAAGCTATAATTTTTTCTTTACTTCTTTGGAAATTCCTCACCATTCCAACAATACAAGCATAACTTTTCTCGCGGGAGACCAATTGCTCTTATCATATCATCAAGCCTTTGATACATCAAAGAAGCAACAAATTTAAGCTCTTTTCTTATTATTTCAGTCATTTTTTTGAATTTTTCAGAGTCGGGGTTAAGGTATTCGCTCACATCATCTGCGCTCTTACCTTCAATCTCTTTTATCGCTCTTCTAGCAGCAAGCTCATTCATGGTTCTAGTTGAGAAATTGTACTTACAAGGCCACATTAGTGGAGGGCAAGCAGCCCTAACATGTATATTACCTAATTTGGTACCTCCTGTTTCAGCAATGCCATGCAAAATCTCAAGATACTCTCTTAGCTGGGTTGCCCTTACAATAGAATCTTCTGCTATGATATAATCGTTAGCTTGCAACAATTCTAATATAGGAATTAACTTCTTCTTAGCAACCTGTCTTCTTATGTTGTCGTCAGCTGGCGTATAGCTCCTGCCATAGCCAGGATCATACTTAACTAGCCCTCTCTTAAAAGGAATTTCTGAATTTAAAGCAGCAAATACATTCTCTTTTAGCTGCTTTAAGTCAATCTCTTTTTTTTCAAATTTCTCAAGCTCTCTTTGCACCTTTTCTTTAACTATCACAGCGGTTTCATTAGCATAACCAATGGCGTGTCCAGTGCCAGAATTAGGAATGCCACCTACCCAAGCTGCTTTTACAAAGTCTCTTCTTGCAAGAGCAGCCCCGCAATTATACCTTACTAGTTCAGCACGTTTTCCTTCATAACTAGAGGCAGGAAAACCAGTATATATCCATAGGAAAGCGCAGATTTGCTTTATATCGCTCCCAGCTGCTTCTTGCACAGGACCATCTTCATCTAACCTAACAATTTCTCTTGGCTGAATATTCTTATAAGTTTTAAAACCAAGGTTTGGGAATGAATTGGTTTCAGAAGCAACAGCCCAAGCTCCTTGTTTTCTTCCAATGAACAATGGAAATCTGTCGCTAGCAGCATAAATCCCTTCTTTAGTTAATAATATCAAGGATATTGAGCCATCAATTTTATCATACATTTTTTCAATACCCTGGGCGATACTATCGCCTTGATTTATCAGGTTCGCAACAACTTCAGCAGTATTGTTCTTACCATCCTCTTTTTTCTCTTTGAACGAAACTCCTTTAATTTTTAGATCATGAGCAAGCTCCCAGATATTATTAATTATGCCATCAATACAAATAGCGAAGTTACCAATTTTCCCATCAAGAAGCACAGGCTGCTCTTCATTAGGGCTAATAACTCCGATGCCATACCTGCTATCTATTTTATCAGCGAACTCAGAGAACCTTCCCTTAAACTGTGTTTCACTAATATCTTTTATTATTCTGTCAATGGTTTCGCCATCTCTTTTCAAAAAAGAAATACCGCCGTATTTGGGCCCTCTATGAGTATGATAGTCTGTTCCGTAGAAGAGATCCTCAAAACAGTTTCCTTTTGAAGCAATTCCAAATAAGCTCATCTATTCCCACACAAAATATTATTTCTCACCCCTTATTTTACTTTCCTTTACTAGCCATCCTGATATCTTCTGCCTTTATAGTGCTTCTCCTGGCGTGCTTGCTCAGCTCATCAGCCTCTTTGCTGATTTTCTCACCTATTTCTTCAAGAACTTCACGCAAAGCTTCTTTTGCAGGATCACTCACCCTGTAAGCACCTGCTTTTTTCATTATTTTTTCCATAGCAGCCAGGGATAAAACTTTCTTGTTGGTCATGAAGAAAGTGAAGATGACGAGTTTTATAAAATTATCGCACAGATTTGAGAGGTTATAAGAATCTTGCTTAATGCTGCCACACTTTGACAATCTTTTCAAGCGCAGTCCTAATATCTGGGCTGAGCTTTAGATTTAGGGCATCATTTGGTTTGTACCAAGCCTTAGCACGGCCCTCATGCTGCTTTAGCTTCATGTTCTCTTTGAATCTGCTGGTAAAAACATGCATGCGGTCAATGTATTCCTGGTAATCATGCTCCGAGATTAATAATAACCTAGGATTCTTTAAATTAACACCAAGCTCTTCTTTGGCTTCTCTCCTGACTGCCTGTTCAGGGGTTTCCCCTTCTTCAACTCCTCCTCCAAAGAAAGACCAGCAGCCAGGATTCTTTTTAGCATCCAAGGTTCTTTGGATCATGAGAATCTCTCCTTCCTTGTTATAGAGCAGTATTGCAGTAGTTTCTTTTATCATAAGCAGCCGTTAAATCAGCAGAATATAAAAATGTTTTCCAGTAAGTTATTTAAACCTGAAGAACAAAGAACTTTTCATGGCAGTAGGCTTCGGCGGTCGTAAGAGCAAGGGAAGCAAGGCAGAGCGCGAGCTAATTCATCTTTTCTGGAAGCATGGCTTTGCAGCCATGAGAGCTGCTGGCAGTGGCTCAACCCAGCACCCGAGCCCTGATGTTATTGCAGGCAATGGCAAGCTTTTCTTTGCAATAGAATGCAAGGCATCTGCAGACCCTGTGAAGTACATTGAAAAGGACAAAGTCAACCAGTTAGACTTGTTTGCGAATTCTTTTGGAGCTCGCGCATTCTTGGCTTTAAGGTTTGATAATGAGAAATGGTACTTTATGAGACTGACTGACTTGAAAATAACCAAAAGTAGCTATGCTGTCAGCTTGGATTTGGCAAAGCAGAAAGGCTTGAGCTTTGAAGAATTGATAGGTATTCATGAACAGAAAAGATTATGTTAAAGCTTGTTACAAGCAAAAGTTTTTATACTTATTAAATCATAAAATAGAATCTGGTTAGTATGTCAACACTCAATTACGTTGCGCAGTCAGGTTTAACTCGTTCTTGTACTAGACTTCTAGCGACTGATCTTTTACTACTTTTAGAGGAAGAATCAACTCAGAAAACTCCAAATCGTCTTTTAAAACGTAAACAAGATATATTTAATCAAGGCATAAAATACTTGAACTCAGTAAATAACGGATTTTATGCATCTCATTATGGAAGGCATTCAGTTGCATTTCCTGAATCAGTTAATAATTATCATGAAATATCGGCTCGTCTGGGCAGTGAGGCATCATGCAGAGCTTTTCCAATTCAAATCAATGGCTATTGCAGAACCATTGAAACACTTGCTTCTGGCCAACAACCCTCTTCTGAGAACATTAATGAGCTTAAGACATTCCTTAAGAGAATATCGCCAGATTCTGATAAAAGAGAACCTTCTCAGGCAAACACAGAGTCTTTACTTAAGAGCCTGTCTTATGTGTCACCTTAGGGTTTCCTGTCTCTCTTTCAAATACTTCTCATATGGCTTGAACACAAAGCTTGTATGCTCGTCAAAATATCCGCACATGAACTTGTCAAGAGGGATGCCTGTCCTCTTGCTTAGCATTAATGAATAGAAAAAGACCTGGGTTGAAGCATATTTTTCCTTGTCAGCCCTTGGCTTATAATCCCATATCCATAATTTATCATCTTCAAGCCTGAGAACATCAATGTGGCCCGATAATGGCTCTTTGCTTGCAAATAATTCCTCGTATTTCTTGCCAAGCTCTTCTGCTTTTAGCCAGATGGGCACTTCAACTCCCAAGGTTTTGTTATCATAACTCAGCATAAACACCTGCACATTGCTATGAGCATCATTGTATTTGTTCCAGTTAAGCCCTTGTTTTGCCAGCTCAGAAACCTCATGGTTATCAATTTGCCTGGGGCTGATTCCTAGGCTAAACTTTAACTTGCTGCTTCTGGGGCCAATAATAAAAGGCTCTCTAGGGCAATTATCAAAAACGTCGTGTAGGTATTTGTGCAGCTTAGAATAGCCATTGCCTTTTAGCAAATCCAGCTTCACATTATGCAGTCTGTAATGATAAAACCACCCGTGATCAAGAGAAACGTGACTTATCAT
>CAYGYA010000044.1:0-19390 GCA_964354085.1 uncultured Methanosarcinales archaeon | reverse complement strand
AGCACAAGGTTCTGGTCTTGTTCTTGTATATTCACCTCATCTCCTTTTTTCAGGTTAAGGGCTTTAATCCATTTGCGGGGCAGGCTTACCATCAGGGTTGCTGCTCCTTGCTGCACTAGTTTTCTCTTCATAGGATTAGAGGATGAAAAGCAGTATTTAAACTTTTCTATTATTTATATATGTTTATACTGGTATTTATAGTTTAATAAAAAAGTTTATATCTTTTCTTCTACCCTATTTCTATCACCATCACATAGTGATTACAGAAATGTGCTGGTAAAACATTCGAGGTTGAGACAATGAAACAAAAATTAAAAGAGGTCGGAAAGAAAATAGCGAGCACAGTATTAATGCCTGCAATACTGGCAGGAGCAATAGCTATTTCTCCAAAGAAAATCCATGCAGAGGAAGTAGTTAAGAAGCCGATAACAGTTACAATAGAGGACAAATTCTACAATGAGAGCACTGGTAACTTAGAGAATGACAAAACCAGGACAACCATTGATACAGATCTTTTGTCTTTCAGGCTGGACAAGAACCAGGGAAGGCAAAGCCAATATATGATTGATCTTAGGGCAGTCAAAGGTAAAAAGACCAAAGTAACTTTTACTGTTGCAGGAGACATAAAGGAAAAGCAGCTTGTAGGAACATACGCCTTTGGAGGCGCATTATTCCAGGACATAGGCTACTTGCCAGTGTTTGGCAAATCAACCATGAAACTGGTTGAGCTAAACAGCCTGAAAAAAGATGCTAAGTCATTGCATAAAGGAGTTGTCGGCATACTTGGAGAGAATTTTGACGCAGTATACCAATTAACAGTTGACAGGCAAAGAAAAACAGATTCAAGATACTATGTTGCGTTCCACGACCAGAACATGTTTGTAAGTCTGGGAAAGACCAAGGGAAATCAGCTTGAATCAATTATTGCAACCCTAAGTAATGTTACAGATATTGGAGTCTATGGTGCTATCAACTATGATTTTGACAGGAAAGCACTATCTGTGATTTTCTTTAACACTTATAAGAATCCAGATGTCAAAAATGGTTACACTCTTCCAATAGCAAGGTTAGGAGCAGATCTTTTCACACTAGGAACTCTTGAAATTAAGTTCCCAATATTAACAGATTATCTGACCTTTGGGGACATAACACACAGACTGGACATGAACACTGCGCCAGGCAAGTTCGAGATGTCAAACCAGTTTGGAATGGCATTATCAGAGAAACTGGGAGTAGGAGCAGGAGTGACTGTGCAAAAGAACACAGCAGAGCAACTAAAGCTGAAAGGAATACTTGCAGCCTACTTCAAGCCAAGAATCCTAGGCCAGGACTTCTACCTGGAAGCAAAATACATAAATGGAACACTAGGCGGATTTGCCAGCACGTGCTTCAAGTTCTGATGGAAATAAATCAAACATAATAAATGTAAAAAATAGAAGGAGGTTACAAAAACTTTGTTTTTGAACCTCAAAATTAAAAAATTTTGGAGGAATCAAAATGAATGAATATAAGGTAAGTAAAGGAACATACAGAGAGATTGTTAGGCAAGTTACAGAGATAACCGATGTTAATCCGCCTACAATAGGTTCATATCAGGAATATGCCAAGACCTTTGCAGTTAATTATCAGGCAAAGGACAACATATTTGTGGAAGGATTTGGCGGAAAGCTAAACATTAGAGTTGACCAAGGAAACTTTGGGCTCTGGAACAGGGTTAAGCAAGCATATGACCTTGTTAGAGGTAAAAATGTGAAAGTCATTGGAGGAGGTCCTGACAAAGCATCTATTGAAAACAACCCTGTAGTGCTGCAGTACCTTGCTGATTCAAAAGCATTCAGTGAAGCTTTAGCTTTACATCAAGCGATAATGTTGAGCACAGAAGTGATTAGAGACAGGCAATTTGAGATAACAGCAGAAGGAATAGCTAGAACTGAAAAATCTCTTGAAGACAGATTGCCAAAATAAATTTCTTAATTTTTTTATTTTTAATGTTATAAGATTTAAATTTGAAACAATAACTACTCTGATTTTAATTAATTATATAAACATCATTTCCTTTTCTTTTGTAATGAAAGGCTTCATCATCCATCCTACGTACAAAGTCATTGATAATAAGGCTTTTGTTCATATTTATGGCAGGCTGGAGAATGGAGAGTCATTTCTTACAATTAATGAGTTCAGGCCCTATTTCTTTATCAGGAAGGATGACTTGGACAAAGCCTTGAGGATTGAACAGTTTGACTATGAAGCAACTCATCTTAAGAATTTTGATGATGAGATTGTTGCAAAGATTGTCATGATTATCCCTGCAGATGTTGCTAAGCTAAGGGATAAATTGCATCATAAGGAAATACAGACTTATGAAGCTGACATTAGGTTTGCTTACAGGTTCCTGATTGATAAGCTTCTGCAAGGAGCTGTTGATATTAATGGAAAATACGAGAAGGGAGAGCTAGTCAATCGAATCTACACAGAGCCAGAATTAAATCCTTGCGATTATTTTCCAAAAAACCTCAAAGTATTATCAATAGACATTGAGACTGACAAGAGAGGCAAGGAAATCTATTGCATCTCATTCTTTGCAAATGATTACAAGAAAGTGATTATCAGGAGCAAGGAAAAGCTAAAGAACGCAATTAGTGTCGAGTCTGAGCAGGAGCTTCTGGTAAAATTTAGGGAACAAATCTTAGAATATGACCCTGACATTATTACTGGCTGGAATCTCATTGACTTTGACCTTAATATTATTGAGAAGAAATTCAGGGATTATAAGTTGCCATTTACAATCGGAAGGACAGGTGAGCCTTGCAAGCTCAGGCTTTTCAGCTCTTTTTTTCAGGATTCAAAAGCAGACTGCCCTGGAAGGATGGTATTGGATGGAATTCAAGTCCTTAAAAACAATTTTGTTTCTCTTGAGGATTACAAGCTGAGCACAGCAGCAGAGCATTTCCTGAAGGACAAGAAAATATTTGAAGGAGAAGACAGATGGGAATTAGTAGAAGAGGCTTTTAAGAAGAACCCTCAATTATTAGTTGACTATAATCTCAAGGATGCTGAGCTCGTTATTGGAGTTCTTGAAAAATCAACTGCTCTGGAATTATGCATCCAGCGCTCATTATTGACAGGCATGCCATTAGATCGAGTGAAAGCAAGTATCGCAAGCCTTGACTCATTATACTTGAAAGAGCTCAGAAAAAAAGGCTATGTTGCGTCATCAGTAGGTTCTGAGCAAAGGGATGATCAGGGTAAGGGCGGCTATGTTATGACCTCAAAACCCGGCATATATGATTATATTATTGTTTGCGACTATAAAAGCCTGTATCCAAGCATAATAAGAACTTTTAACATTGACCCGTGGAGTTTTGTAGCTAACTGTAAAGGCAAAAACCTGGTCAAGGTACCTAGCGGAGCATGTTTCAAGAACCAGGAAGGAATATTGCCAGACATAATCCAGCGCTTATGGGAGCAGAGAGACAAAGCAAGAAAGCAAAAGAATGAATTAGCTCGTTTTGCAATAAAAATATTGATGAACTCATTCTATGGAGTACTAGCTAATCCTACCTGCAGGTTTTATAGCAGGGAAATGGGTAATGCAATAACTCTGACAGGACAGCATATAATAAAGCTAACTGCAAAAAAAGTCGAGGAAATGGGATATGAAGTAATCTACGGAGACACTGACTCAATATTTGTCAATACAAAATTAGATGATTACAAAGAAGCACATAAGATTGGCGATGAAATTGCTAAACATATTAACAAGTTCTTTGAAAAGCACATAAAAGATGAATATGAGCGCAAGAACTATCTTGAGCTGCAATTCGATAAAGTCTACAAGAGGTTCATAATGCCGACTGTCAGGGGCTCTGAAGTTGGAAGCAAGAAAAGATACGCAGGACTGCTGATTGACTCTGATGGCAAGGAAAAAATGGATTTTGTAGGATTAGAATTTGTCAGAAGAGACTGGACAGATTTGGCAAAGACTTTTCAGGCAGAATTGCTTAACAAAATCTTTCATAAAGAAGAAGTTGCTGATTATATCAAGCAATTAGTGCAGGAAGTAAGAGAAGGCAAGCATGATGACTTGTTGGTCTACAAGAAAGCCATAAGAAAAGAGATTGATGATTACACCAAGACAACACCGCCTCATGTGAAAGCAGCAAGACTGCTAGGCAAAGAACTAAGAAGCAACATAATAGAATATGTAATCACAAAAGAAGGGCCTGAGCCAATACAAAAACAAAAACATAAAATAGATTATGAGCATTACATAGAGAAACAAATCAAGCCAATAGCAGATGCTGTACTAGGATTCTATAACCAAAGCTTTGACGACATAATCAAAGGAAGCTCTCAGAAGACGTTATTTGGTTTTAGTTAAGAAAGAAAAAAATCTTCAAGCCCTCTTTACAAATCCTGGTTCTGGCTCTATTATAAAGTGATCTGCTCTTAGGAGGTCCAGCACTCTTTCAACTTCTGCTTCATCCATTCCTCGCGCTCCTGCCTCTATTATCACTGCTTCTTTCTGGACTTTCCTGTTCCTGTCAGTAACCAGGTCATTTATTATGTCCATGAGTTTTATTTTGCTGTCTGTCTCGCTCTCATCTGCTACGCTGCGCAGCATCATGTTCTGCCTGCGCATTAAATCATCAAAATCTGCTTGGTCCATTTTTTTTTGGGTTAATAGTCTTCTGGCTGTGGTGATTATATTATCACTACTATTACACCCCCTGGAGCTTAGAAGTGCTTTCTAAATATAAATAGTTTTCGATATTAATATAGCTTTATGTATATCTCTGGCAATAAACTTTAAAAACAGGAACTTTATCCATTGCCACAGGGGGGATAATTTGGAATTCATTACTTTAGATGAGAAAAAGAATTCTAGAGTGTATAATTTTATTGAGATAAATGAAGCTACAGGTCTTTTTATTCACAAGCAGCTAGAAAATCGCAATGGAAAAATATTCATGCGAGCTAGGCGTCGTTCTTTACAAACTTGATCTTTAAAGGATACTTGAATTTCCTTACTTTCTCACCAACTATTTTGATAGTGCTGGTTTTCTCTTTCTGCACAACTTCTTCCTCTTCTTCATCTCCGCCAGATGTTTCTACATAAGATGTGTTAATGTCTAATTGCTTAGACCTGTGGAACATCTCCTCTTCCCTGTACGGCTCCATTAGGCTTATAACGTGGTCTAGCTCTTTTATTGCCCCGTAAATCTGGTGCTGCTTCTCCAATGCCATGATGTCTTTCTTGTTCTTCAAAATTAAGATAAGGTTTTCTTTCCTTGTCTCAATCTCTTTTTTTAGCTCCCACATCTTCCCATTCCCTCATAACTTTTTTCTCTTCTTTTATTTTATTCAGAAAATATTCTAAGCAGTCAATAGCGCAAAAACTTGCTTTTTTCCTCAATTCCTCAGGACCAAAAATAAGAGTTAGGTTTTCTTCTCCTATCTGGCTCTGGCAAACAGGGCATACTTTGTTAAAATCAGTTTCTTTTTTTTCTTGCAGCTTCTTGCTTATTAACCTGTCTATATTGCCAGCTTCCAAGTCTTTTTTTATCAGCTTCAAGTCCTGTTCATCAAGACTTTCAATCAATCTGGCTAACCTATTCATGAGACCATCACTTTCTTATGATTAATCTTAGTATCAAACCTTTTCCTTGAGCTCCCTCAGGGTTTCTTTCTTGTCAACCAATTCCTTGCTGTTCTTTACAAGGTTGACAAAATACTCGTTTTTACTCTCAAGCCCTTCCTCTACCTCCTTTTTATTGTGGCTCCAGCTTATAATCTTTTTGGTTTTTCCATCCAAACCGCTCACATGGAAGTTGCTGTACTTCTCCCTGAAATCATGCAGCTGCTGTTCTGTGATTATGAAAAGTTCTATCTCTTTGTCATTTGATTGCAGAAAGGCTATGCTGTCTGCTTTCTTAAGAATCTCTGATTCGCAAACAAACTTAACAACAGGATAATGGTCTTCTTCTTTTAGGGTAAAGTAGGCATTAAGAACAAACTTTGTGAACAAGTCAGCTTCTCGCAGCTTTATAATGCTCTTTTCTGCCAAGCCAGGCTTTAGAAAGCTAAAGGCAAAGAGTTCCTGGTTTAAGGCATAAGGAGTCTTTGGCTTTCCAGGCCTTTTTTGCTTTTCTTCCTTTTTTGCCTTTTTTACTAAGTTATGCGCTTCTAAGATAACCAGTTGCTGCGTTACATTAGCCACACTTTGGCTAGCCTTCTTGGCTATCTCTACTGCTGATTTATCTCCCTTTGCCAATTCTTTTAGAATGCCCCACTTGGTCTTTGTCAGCAAGTCCTCAAACTCCATAAGCATATTTATTTTAACTTCAACTATATAAAGCTTTCTAATATTAAATAATTAAATAAGTTAATAACTTTCAAACTAATTTTGTGCGTAAAACACCACAGATTATAAATAGATTTATAAGATTATGAATAGATTTATAAAGAACGAAATCAAACTTAATGATTAATCATGGGTTTAAAAGTCTGGGTGGGTGATGAATCTAAATTAATTAATAATTTGAACTATATAGATTCATCTTTTTTTCAATAAAAACAATCCTACTTAGGAATATACCCCTATGGCCAGCAACACAAATGAAAAATAATTTGAGCTTAATCCAGTAAATTAAATAAATAAATAAAATAAACACTAAATCCGAGCAATTAAAGCAAGCTTAAATTAATAAAATATTTGAATAAAATAATTAAAATAAATCAAATTAATTAATTAAATAATAATTAAAAAACAGGGATAATTAGATATTTTTAATCGTCGATAGAAAATACATAAAATAAATGATTTATTTTAAATTAAGATTAACCTTAAATTAAATAATAACCCGGCACAATTTTAATAACAATAATCAAGAATAATTCATCACAAACATGATAATAAAGACAAAAAATCCCATAAAAAACAACAAGAAAAAAACAGTTTTGGTTAGCGGGGGATTGCGAGAAAAGAAGAACAAATAGAGTACAAAATGAGGAATTAAGGTCAAGCATTATTCAAAATATAACTAATAAATCAAGCCAATATTTTTCAATTAAAAATAATCAAAATTAAGCAAAATTTTTTAAGAATAAATCATATTTAACCATTTTTTTAATATTAATTTAGTCTTCCAATCGGGAAAAGAGGGTGAGTAGAAAGTATGAAAGTATTAATGTTAGGATGGGAATTGCCGCCTTTTTTCGCAGGCGGGGTAGGCATGGTCTGCTATCATTTGACCAGGGCTTTGTGCCAGCAAGGCATAGAAGTAACCTATGTAATGCCATTTGGTCCAAGGATGATACGCAGTGATTACATGAAAATATTGATAGCAGACAACCTCTTTCCAAGGATGAGGTTCCAGCTTAAGGAAGTATCGACCTTCCTAGGAGCTTACCAAACCCCAGAAGGCTATGATGAGCAGTTCAAAAATTACTTATCAGGGATTTCGCCAACAGAAAGAGCAAGAGCCTTGTATGGGCCTAATGTGTTCCAGGAAGCTTACTTGTTTGCCCAGAAAGTAAGGCGCATAGCCTTAGAAGAGGAGTTTGATGTGATACATGCCCATGACCATTGGTCTTTCCCAGCTGCCATAGCAGCCAAGGAAGTGACAGGCAAGCCTTTAGTAGTGCATGTGCACATAACTGAGTTTGATAAGTCAGGAGGCTTAAGCGTGAACCAGAGAGTGTATGATATGGAGCGCGAAGGAATGCACAAAGCAGACCTTATTATTGTGGTTAGTAACTTCATCAAGCACAGGCTGATAAACAATTACGGGGTGCCTGAGTGGAAAATAAGAGTGGTTCATAATGCTGCAGAGCCCATAGACCAGGATATTCAGCATGATGCCAGCAAGATAAAGGAAAATGACAAGATAGTTCTATTCATTGGCAGGATTACCCTGCAAAAAGGACCTGATTATTTTGTCGAAGCAGCCAGGAAAGTGCTTGAAAAAGATCTTGATGTCAAGTTCATAATGGCAGGAACAGGTGACATGCTTCCAAGGATGATTGAGCGCGTTGCAGAGCTCGGCATTGCAGATAAGTTCATATTCCCAGGGTTTGTGAGCAGGGATGAGGTTGCTAAGCTTAACAAGATAGCTGATGTTTTTGTCATGCCCTCTGTCTCAGAGCCATTTGGAATTGTGCCATTAGAAGCTATGTGGCAGGAGACTCCTGCAATCATTTCCAAGCAATCAGGGGTCTCAGAAGTTCTTAATAATGTGCTAAAAGTTGATTTCTGGGACATTAATGATATTGCCAGCAAGATACTTGCATTGCTTTATTACAGGAACCTGCACAATGAGCTAAAGCAGCACGGATCTGTTGAAGTCAGGACCATGACATGGGACAAGCCAGCAACTCAGTGCATTGATGTTTATGATGAGTTATTGAGGATGAAGAAAGGAGGCTAAAAGAAAAGCCAAATACCTAATAAAAAAGAAAAAGGAAAAGTAAAAGGGAAAAAAACAAAAGAAAAAAGCAGGTGAAGAAATAAATAAGAGGTAAGTGAAACATGGTATCGGTTTGTTTTTATTTTCAGGTGCACCAGCCAATGAGGCTGAGAAAGTATAGTGTATTTGATATTGGCAATAATTCTGATTATTTTGATGAGAACAAGAATAAGGAGATAATCAAGAAAGTAGCAAACAAGTGCTACCTCCCAGCTAATAGGTTGCTCCTTAACCTGATAAAGAGAAACAAAGGTAAGTTCAAGGTAAGCTTCTCAATTTCAGGAGTTGCATTAGATCAGTTCCAGAAATATGCTCCTGAAGTGATTTACTCTTTCAAAGAGCTGGCAAACACTGGCTGCGTAGAATTCCTTAATGAGACTTACTATCACTCCTTATCCTATCTTTTTGACAAGGATGAGTTCAAAGAGCAGGTTATGCTTCACAGGCAGAAGATAAAAGACCTCTTTGGCCAGGAAGCAAAAGCTTTCAGGAACACAGAGCTCGTATACAATAATGAGCTCGCAAACTTTGTGCAAGGGCTAGGATACCAAACTATTCTTGCAGAGGGAGCAGATCACATCCTCGGCTGGAGAAGCCCTAACTTTGTTTATACACCAAAGACAGCAGACAGGATGAAGCTCCTGCTCAAAAACTATCGCCTGAGTGATGACGTAGCTTTCAGGTTCAGCAACAAAGGCTGGGTAGAGCATCCTTTGACAGTTGAAAAATATAGCCGATGGATTTCCGATACTAATGGCAACGGCCACCTGGTTAATCTTTTCATGGATTATGAAACCTTTGGAGAGCACCAGTGGGAGGACACTGGCATATTCAAGTTCCTCGAATATCTCCCGGGAGAAGTACTGAGGCACCCTGATAATAATTTTGTCACAGTAAGCGAGGCTGCTGAAAAATATTCTTCAGTTGCAGAAATGGACATCCACAATTTCATGTCATGGGCTGATGTTGAAAGAGACTTAAGCGCCTGGCTTGGCAACTCTTTGCAGAACAATGCTGCTAATGAGCTCTACAAGATAGGAAAGCTTGCCAAGCAGACAGGAGACTCAAAAATAATCGAGGACTGGAGAAGGCTAACCACCAGCGACCACTTCTATTACATGTGCATCAAATGGTTTTCTGACGGAGATGTTCACAAGTACTTTAATCCCTATGACTCGCCCTATGAAGGTTTTATCACTTTTATGAATGTGTTGAATGACCTGGTAATAAGGATAAGGGATGTTCAAAAGAAAAAAGCAGGTGCTAGAGCAGAAAACACATATGCCCAGTCAAGCACAGGCTTGTTTGCTCATAGCTTTATTAGTGAGAACCCGAGCGCAGAACTAATCAATATGAACCTTGATGTTAATCCAGCTATTAAAAAATGAGGTGAGACAAAGAATATGCCCAGAAAGAGAATGGCTCAAAAAGAGAAGAGAAAAAGAGGAAGACCGCCTAAGAATAAAAAACTTAGTGAAGCTAAGAAAGAGGTTTTGCCAGAGTTGCAAACAGAGCTGATAACTGAGGCCACAGTAAAAAGAGATGCCCCTGATGCCAGCTATTTTGTGCTGTGCAATGGCAAGCCTGTTAAGAACATAAAAGAGCTTGCAGATGTGATGGAAGAGCTTGAAGAACAGGTATTTAACTACCATGTGACCACTGAGAAAAATGACTTCGCCACATGGATTAAGGATATCTTCAAGGACGTTGAGCTAGCAGAGAAACTAGCGGGAGTGAAGGACAAGAAACACATGCAGCTCGTGCTTTACAAGCACATAACCCACAAGTTGTGGTAAAAATTATTTGTAAATTATTTTTTATAATCAAATTAAAAAAAGAGGTGGTTAATAATGGATATGCCTGAACATAAATGGTTCTACTTCAAACACGGGAGAAGAGCCTCTAATATTGAAGAGCTAAAAACAGCTTTGGAGAGCATTGATGAGTCAGAGTTCAAGCATCATGTTAATAATGATAAGAATGACTTTGCAAACTGGGTTGAGGATGTTTTTGGTGAAGAAAAACTAGCCAACAGCATGAGAGAAGTAGGTGATAGAGAAGGGATAGTAATCCTGCTTGATGACTTCCTTTCTCAGAATAATGAGCCTCCCTCTCCGCCGCTTATTATTCCAAAAGAGCACCCGAAGCGCAATCATAAGAGAGTAATCATACCAAAGGAGAATAAGCTTAACCTGGAGCCTGAAAAAGGGTTTTCTGTTTCTGAGAATGAGCTTTCTGCGAAAGAACTCCCGGAGAAAGAACCCTCTGAAAAAGAACTTTCTGAAAAAGAGATTAAAGACTTAGTTAATGAAGCAATGCTGGTTTTTGACAGGTCAGAAACAGGGAAAGCTGAAGAAGAAGAGAAAAAGGATGAGTTCGAGATGGGAGAGAAAGAAGGGGTCGAAGAGATAAGAGGAATAGAAGAAAGCGAAGAAACAGATGCTGCTGAAGAAGAATGGTCTCCCAAGCACAAGCCGAGACTAGAAATAGAAAAGCCGGCCCTGGAAAAAGAGCCTCTAAAAAAAGAGCATCATAAGTTCATGGTGGAAGAATTCCTTTACGGTTTTATCATGGGGCTCATTTTTGGCTTGATAATGCTTGGGGTAATACTCCAACTTAAAGTAACATGAACTTTAAATTTTAATATGAGAGGAAAAAAGCATGATAAGGGCAACTGCAGAATATGCTTTTGAAGTAAGCTGGGAAGTGTGCAATAAAGCCGGAGGAATAAACACAGTCCTCAAGACCAAGGCTCCTTATATCAAAGGCTATTATAATAATTATTTCCTTATCGGGCCTTATTTCAAGCCTAATGCAGATGTTGAGTTACAGGAGGAAGAGCCTCCTGTTTTTCTTAAAGTAATATTTGATGAAATGAAAAGCCAGGGAATGATTTGCCATTATGGAAAATGGCAGATACATGGAGAGCCAGCAGCAATCCTGATTGATTTCAAGAACTGCTTTAGCAAAAAAAATGATATAAAAACTAAGCTATGGGAAGCTTTTGGAGTAGACTCATTATTCTCACCCTATGATTATGATGAGCCAACAGTATGGGCTTGGTGTGCAGGAATGCTCTTAAAAAGAATAGGAGACGCACTTCATGATAAAAAGATAATAGCTCATTTTCATGAATGGCTTGCAGGAGCAGGGCTTCTCTATCTTAAGCTTGAGAATTCTCATGTAAGAACCGTATTCACCACTCATGCCACTATACTGGGCAGAACCCTTGCTGACTCAGGCTTTGACTTGTACAGCCAGCTGGGCAAGTTCGACCCTATGCAAAAGGCAAAAGATTTTAACATACTTGCAAAACACACCACAGAAGTTGCCTGCGCAAAAAAAGCTGATGCATTCACTACAGTCAGCGAGATAACTAGCCTTGAAACTGAGAAATTGCTTGGAAGAAGAGCAGATGTCCTGTTGCTTAATGGCATTGATGTTGAGAGCTTCCCGACAATTGAAGAGACCTCAATAAAGCACGTGACATGCAAATCCATTATCAGGGAATTTCTTACCTATCATTTCTTTCCTTATTATACGTTTGACCTAAAGCACAACCTCACATTCTTCTTTGCAAGCAGGTATGAATTCCACAACAAGGGGATTGACATTCTAATAAAAGCTCTTGGCATGCTTAATGAGAAGCTTAAAAAAGAAGATACTCCCCGCACAATCAGTGTTTTCTTCTGGGTGCCAATGAAGACCTACGGGGTGAAGGTAGAGCTGCTTGAGAACAAGAATTATTACAGGCACATAAGAAGCCTGGTTGATATGAAATCTAACCATATTCTCCAGCAGATAGTCACTGACTTTATCTCAAGAAAGCTTAGCGTCGAGGAAAGCTTTTTTGAAAAAGACTTTATGAGAGAGCTAAAAGCAAATATTTTGACATTCCAGAGAAGCGGAAACCCTACAATAGTCACTCATAATGTTGAGAACGAGGACAAAGACCCGCTTATCCAGGGGTTGCTTGCAGAAGGGCTTGATAACAAGCCAGATGATAAAGTAAAAGTTATTGTTTATCCTGTTTATCTTTCTGGTAATGACGGGCTTCTTAACTTATCGTATTATGATGCAATGGCAGGCTGTCACCTGGGATTGTTTCCATCATATTATGAGCCTTGGGGTTATACTCCTCTTGAAGCAGCAGCCATGGGTATAGCCTCGCTCACCAGTGACTTGTCAGGCTTTGGAGCCTTTATCGAGAGCAAGCTCTTAAAGGATGATTCAGGCATATTTATTCTCAAGAGATTGGGCAGAAGCAAGGAGCAGGAGATACAGGACCTGGCTGATACCATGTACAAGTATGCTTCTCTTGACCATGCAGAGAGAGTGCAGAACAAGATTAATGCCAAGTACCTCTCCAATCTTGCTGACTGGAAGCACTTTGTCAAGTTCTACATAGTAGCTCATAACAGGGCATTTGGATTAGAATAGGAATGCCAGAGCTATCAGGTTTAGAAATAGCTTTTAATCTTTTCAAAAACCCTGTAAGGGTCTGTTTCTATTACATTGCTCCTAGCATAAAGCTCCATCCCGGCAATATCTGACGTCTTGTTGCTCATAGGGCCTCTGCTTACAATCCTTGTGATCACCGGAAAACCTTTCCACTCATCATTCTTGCTAGGAAGAGGGAATGGTGGGAGTATTGTTCCAAGGTTAAAGCTCATCACTCCAAAATCTTTTATCAATGAATTAATTATTTTATAAACAGCGCTCACGTGGTGCTTATCAAGCTTGTCAGACACGATGGTCACTTCTTTATCTTTTCTCGGAGTGATGTTGGTGAATACTCTTATTTTCTTGTAATCAAAGCCAAGCCCAATAGACTGATGAGCCTTGTACAAGTCAAGGAAATAATCACTATTGAATTTTTCAGCATAGTCTTTCCTGACTTTATTATACCATTCTGCTTCTGCATAGTGAGAGCTTTCTCCTAGTATGAGCTGGAAGTGGCCGTGAATAATGCTTGCTCCTGCTCTCCACAAGCAATTCCATAGCAAGAATGGATAAACAGCATTTTTATTGCTCTTATAAGCCTTGTCAAACCATTTTAGCGAGGTATTGAAATAGTCCTGAAGCTCTTTCTCAGAGATTTCGAGAGGATTATGGTTCTTGAAGATGATTAGGCCGTGAAGCCCGTCATATTTAGCAACATTGCTGGCAACAGTACAGTATTTTCCTTTTATCCTGCCAAAAGAATCAAGAGGCGTGCCTGTTAATGGCTTGCAAAAAGGGTCACCTGAACTTTCATTTATATTCTTAATAGCATCATCATCGGTCTTAGTATCAATTGGCCTCTTTGCCCTTAACTCATTGAAGAGTGCGCCTTCAAAAGATAGCTTATTAAAAACCTTGATAATGCTCTGGCTTTCTACACCAGTAATACTTCCAAAATTTTTTTCAGCCCACGGCTTCATCTCCTCAGGCAGAACCAGCTTTCCAACTGTCTTATTGACAATAAAGAAGCGGCTGAATAGTTCCCTCTCATCCTCTTTTAAGCCAGCGATTATGTCTGGTAAATCAATAATTGATGGCATATTCTCAACCTTGTTGTTTTATTATAAAAAGTTTGCGGAAACCTAAAACATTTGAAATACTCGCGTCACTCTTAGAGGTTAGCAACATTTCTTGGTGTAAAAACTGCGTAAAATCAAAATAAATATAAACCAGGTTTTCAACGAATTATTATATGCAGATGACTGATAATAATCCGACTGATAAACCACTTAACTATTATGCCACCGTAGATGCAACAGCTGTTCTTAATGAGCTTGGCTCTTCTGAAAAAGGCTTAAATCAAGCCGAAGTAGAAAAACGTTTAAGACAATATGGTTTTAATGCATTGGCTGAGAAAAAGAAGCTTGGCATTATCCTTGAGATATTGCACCACTTCAAGAGCCCTTTGATTATAATATTGATAGTTGCGACTTTGGTTTCTGCCTATTTTGGAGAAGTTGTTGATGCACTAATTATTGGCATAATGATATTGCTCAGTGTCGGCCTTGATTTCTACTTAGAGCATGACGCACAAAAAGCTGCTGAGAAATTAAAAGAGCGCGTTAAAACCAAAGCTACAGTGATAAGATCTGGTGAGAAAGAAGAGGTAAAAATAGAAGAATTATGCATAGGAGATATTATTGAGTTAAGCGCAGGAAGCCTGGTGCCTGCAGATTCAAGAATCATTGCTGCAAAAGATTTTTTTGTTAACCAATCATCACTCACAGGAGAGTCTTTTCCAGTTGAAAAAACCTCAGAAATCATTGCTGCTAAAGAACTCTCACTTACAGATATGCATAACATGCTTTTTTTTGGTACCAATGTCATCAGCGGCTCTGCAACTGCAGTTATTGTCAAGACAGGGAACAGCACAGAGTTTGGCAAGATTGCCAAGAGCCTTGTGTCTGCAAGCTCAGAGACTGAATTTGAGAAAGGAATTAAGAGTTTTGGTTATCTCATTATGAAAGCCATAATCTTTATCGTGCTTTTTATATTCTTCTTCAACTCATTAATCAAAGGAAACATTCTTGAATCTTTTATGTTTGCTATTGCAGTCGCTGTTGGCCTGACCCCTGAGCTTTTGCCAATGATAATGTCTGTAACCATGGCCAGGGGCTCTCTTAAGATGGCTGATAAGGGAGTTATTGTGAAAAGGCTTTCTGCAATCCCTAGCTTTGGCAGTATGGATGTTCTGTGCACTGACAAGACAGGCACCTTGACAGAGGATAAGATCAAGCTGGTTAAATACACTGATGTTTATGGAAAGGAATCTCATTCAGTTCTAGAGTTTGCGTATATAAACAGTTTCAATCAAACAGGCATTAAGAATCCCCTTGATCAAGCAGTCTTGGAGTTCAGGCAAGACCATGTTCATGAGAAACTGCCTCTTTACAAGAAAATCGATGAAATACCTTTTGATTTTGTAAGAAGAAAGATGAGCGTTATTGTTTCTAAAGGCAAAAGCATGTACATGATAACCAAGGGTGCGCCAGAGGATGTTTTCAAATCATGCAAATACTATGAATCAAAAGGCAAACGCAAGATTCTTGACACAAAAGCTTTGAAAAAAATAAAGGAACAATACTACAAGTTCAGCAGGCAAGGGTATCGAGTTCTGGCAGTGGCAACCAAGCAGATGAACTCAACGCGTAAAACCTACTCAAAGAACGACGAATACGATTTGGAGCTGATTGGTTTTGTCTCTTTCCTCGACCCTCCTAAGAATGATGTTGGCGAGATTGTTAAGGCTCTTGAGAAAACAGGAATTGAGGTTAAAATACTCACAGGAGACAATGAGCTGGTGACTAAGAAGATATGCAAAGAAATAGGGCTTAGGGTTAAGGGAGTTATTCTGGGCCAGGACATAAGCCAGATGGATGACGATGGTTTGAGGATAATGGTTGAGAAGACCACTATCTTTGCCAGGTTCTCACCTGACCAGAAGAACAGAGTAATCCTGGCATTGAGGAAAAATGGCCACGTAGTAGGCTACTTAGGTGACGGTATTAATGATGCTCCCTCATTAAAAACTTCAGACATAGGCATATCTGTTGATAGCGCCGTGGATGTTGCAAAGGAATCAGCAGATATTATCTTGACTCAGAAAAGCCTTGAAGCTCTCAAAGAGGGTGTGCTCGAGGGAAGGAAGACTTTTGGCAACACCATGAAATATATAATGATGGGATTGAGCTCTAACTTTGGCAATATGTTCTCTGTTGCTCCAGCAGTGTTATTCCTCCCATTTCTCCCAATGCTCCCAATCCAGATTCTTCTTAATAATTTCATCTATGATTGCTCCCAGATAACCATACCTGCGGATAATGTGGATGAAGAATTCATACAAAAACCCAAGCGATGGAACATGAAATTTATCAAAATGTTCATGATACTTCTTGGGCCCATAAGCTCGGTATTTGACATCTTGACATTTCTAATGCTCTTCTTTGTGTTCAAGGTTCCTGCTGCCATGTTCCAGACAGGATGGTTTATTGAATCCATAGCCACGCAAACATTAGTGATTCATATCATAAGGACCAAGAAAAAGCCTTTTATTGAGAGCACTGCAAACCCAAAACTATTGTTCAGCAGCATTTTTGCAGTTGCTGTAGCCTGGATTATTCCCTTCACGCCAATCGGAGCATTCTTCAAATTCCAGCCTCTACCCTGGTATATAATGTTAGCCATAGCTGGCATGGTTATTGTCTATTTGTTATTAGTAGAAATGGCAAAGCGTTTGTTCTATAAGAAATATGATTTTTAATATTCTTCTAATGCTCTTTAATGTCTGTTTATCATAACTTTTATAAATCTCTTTAAAGTATATGTTTCTTACTGATAAGAAGGTGGTTTCATGAAGGTCATTATTCCATTGGCTGGCGAAGGCACAAGGATGAGGCCTCACACTCACACTAAGCCCAAGCCTCTTTTTGAATTTGCAGGGAAGTCCTGCCTTAGTCATATCCTTGACGAGCTTAAGCTTTTTAACGATAAGCAAAAGAAAAACCCAAAAGTTAACAAGAAGGAAGCTGTTATTTCTGAGATAATATTTATCACTGGGAAGATGAAGGAGAAGATAGAAGAATTTGTTACTAAGAACTATGATTTCAAAGCCAGGTTTATTGAGCAGAAAGTAAGGGACGGCACTGCCGGCGCTATTAGGCTTGCAGAACCTTATGTTAAGGAGCCTGTTTTCATAGTCTATGTTGACACTATATTTGAAGCTGACCTTGGGCTTATCAACAAGCTGAAGGCTGATGAGAGGGGGATAATCTGGGCTAAGGAAGTGGAGGATTACCAGCGCTTTGGGGTTTGCGTACTTGATAATAGCGGGTATATTAAGAAAATCGTTGAGAAACCAAACACGCCAATTTCAAAGCTTGCAAATATAGGGCTTTATTACATAAAAGATTACAAGCTTATGTTCAAGGGTATAAAGTACATTTATGATAATAACATCAACCTGAAAGGAGAATTCTATGTTGTTGACGCGTTCACTTATATGATGGATAAAGGAGTGAAGTTCATCTGCCCTAGAATTGAGGGCTGGTATGATACTGGAAAGCCAGAGACCCTTTTGGAGTCTCATCGTGAGTTGTTAAAAAAATACAATAAAATGATTAAAACAGAGAACAGTGTTATCATCCCTCCAGTTCATATTGCCGATGGAGTAAAGATAAAGGACTCTATTGTCGGGCCCTATGTCAGCGTCTCAAAAGGAGCAGAAATAACCAACAGCATAATCAGGGATTGCGTAATTGGCGAGAAAGCAAAAGTAAAGGATATTTTGCTAGAGAACTCAATCATAGGAGAAGAAGCTGTGGTTGATGATAATTTCAAGCATCTCAATGTAGGGGATCATTGCATTATCAGCTTTGCAGATAAGAAGAAAGAGAGCTGATATAAGATAAACTGGGATTAAATAAAAAAGGGGATTGAGCAGATTTGCACATCATACATTCTTTTAATGAGAAAAGGCTTGACGAACACGCTAGTGGTGAGACTGCTTTCTTAATAACTAATAAGAAAGGAAACTATCTTTCTCTCGGGCAGAGTAATTTTTCCCATATGCAAGGGCTCTTATTTTTTGAGCATGAGCGCTGGGAACTTTTTAAGACTATAGAAGACATAAGAATAAATAAGGAAATAACTGCCATTAAGAACAGCCTGTCAACTGTGCAGAGGCTTTACAAGGATGATGTTGTAGAAAGCTTTAATCTTTTCAACAACTCACTTGTCTATTCTGTCCATAACTATACTGGCGAGCTGGTTTTAGAGCTTGATTTCAGGGAAATTTTCAACTTTGATGACAAAGGAAGAAGGTACAGCATTAAAAAAGAAGATGATATTATCATAATCAGGTATGATAAGTTCACTGACCATTCCTCATCTGTTATTGACAAGACAAGATTCCTCGCAATAAAAGGAGCTCATAACTTCAAGCAGATTGGCGAATGGATTAAGAAGGATTATCCCTATGATGCAAGGCGAGGATCAAAATCAGAATTCTACATTTACAAGGCTCTAAGCATAGAAGTTAATGGGCGTGCAGAGCTGGTTTTCTCTTTTTCTGATGACAAGGAAAAAGTAAAAGAGCATGTTGAGCAGGTTTATGAGAACACCCACTACCTTATGCATTCATTACAAAAATATATGGCTCATACATTCAAAAGCCATGACCTTGCGCTTGATGTTGCCATGAAAGCTCTTGATGACCTGCTCATAAGCACAGATAGAAAAGAAAGGAGCGTTGGCATAGTAGCAGGGCTCCCATGGTTCTACCAGTTCTGGGCAAGAGATGAGCTAATAAGCCTTAAGGCATTAATGCTTCAGGAAAAGCATTATCTTGTCAAGAGCATATTGTTCAAATACCTTGCAGCAATATCAGATGATGGATTAATACCGAGCAGGTTTCCAGGAACAGAAGCAGATGCTAAGAGCATAGATGGTGTTGGCTGGCTCTTTTTCAGGCTCAAGGAATTTATTCAAATTCTGGTCTCAAAAAAGATTCTTGACACCTATCTCTCACTTTCTGAATTAGTGGCTGTTAAGAGAGCCTTGGAAAAAGCAATACATGGGCTTGTGCACAACCATACGATAGGTGGATTAGTAATTAATAATGCTCAGGAGAGTTGGATGGATACCAAGCCTGCAAATAGGAAAGGGGCGTGCATAGAAGTTCAGGCATTATTCTTGTCAATGATTGACATGCACAATTATATTGCATCACTTACCAAATCAAAGCAGCTTTTTAAGGGCATTGAGAAAGAATACAAGGAAAAGGTGAGAGAAGCATTTTTTGATGGAGAAACACTCTATGACAGCCTCACAGAAGAAGCTCCTTCTGATGCAGTAAGGCCAAATGTTTTCCTGGCTTACTACATTTATCCAGACTTATTGACAAAAAAAGAATGGAAAACAGT
>CAYGYA010000043.1:0-5678 GCA_964354085.1 uncultured Methanosarcinales archaeon | reverse complement strand
ATCTCAAAACATCTCTTCTTAGCAACATAATAAGTATAAAGTTCAATCCCCCAGTCCTTGGGAGGCTTTGTTCCTGCCAGCATACTCTTATGAAATAGATTTGGCTGAGCATTTATTTCATGCATTGCCTTTCCAAGAATGATCGTAACCACCAGCTCATTGAGAAATGATAGTAAACTGTCAAGAAATGCACGTTTATATCTTTTTCCTTTAACAAAAGTGTGGATTGGATCATTGCTTGATTTTAACAATTCATATGCTTTAATAGTATCTAATATATCTGTTTGAAAGTCAGCATGCGTCCAACAGACAAATTCTCCCTTAGCTTGTTTTAATCCTGACAGAATACCCCAACCATAACCCCGATTCTTTTCAACTATCGTTAATGAGATATACTTATGTTTTAACATCAATGATTTTATAACTTTTCTCGTGGAATCATGTGATCCATTATCGACCAATCGTAATTCATAAGTAAAATCAGATGGCTTATTTTTATCAAACCTCTTTACCAACAAAGGAATATTTTTTTCTTCATTATAACAAGGCACTATTATTGATAAATCAACTCTGCTCATAGCATCATGAATTATAGTATGATTTATATGTTTTACTTGTTTTATATTCTGTTGCATAACTATTCCCATTTCTTCCGAATTTGATGAGCATTCATAGAAAAGGTTAATTGCGCGGCAGAGCAAATCAATCAACGCAAAGATTTATAAATGGTTTAATTTTCTCAGAGGATTAATATGGCTAAAGAAGTTGTAGAATCGCTTGTTGAAGGAGGCAAGGCAACAGCTGCTCCTCCGCTTGGGCCAGCTCTTGGTCCTAAGGGCGTGAATATCGGCTTGGTTATTGCTGAGATTAACAAGAAGACTGCAAGCTTCAAGGGAATGCAAGTGCCTGTAAAGATTATTATTGATTCTTCAACCAAGACTTTTGAGATTACAGTAGGAACTCCTCCTGCTGCTGAGCTTATCAAGAAAGAAGCTGGCATTCAGAAAGGCTCTGGCAACCCATTAGACCATGTTGCTGACCTGAAGATTGAGCAGATTATCAAGATTGCCAAGATGAAAGAAGACGCTTTGTCTGGAAAAAACCTTAAGCAAAAAATCAAGGAGATTATCGGCACGTGCAATTCCATGGGAGTAAAAGTCGAGGAGATGCATGCCAAGGATGCTTTAAGAGCTGTTGAGCAAGGCAGGTTTGATGAGAAGATAAAGGCAGAGAAGACAGAATTAACAGCAGAAGAGATGAAAGAGATTGAGGAAGAGAGAAAGAGATTACAGGCAGAGATTGCTGTAAAGAGAGAAGATTACCTGGTAAAGGCAAAGAACATAATGAAGGAGATGGAAGGCAAGGAAGCAAGAGAGATAAGAAAGAAGATGGAAGAGCTCGAGATCCCAGACCTTATTATAAACGAATTAATGCCTACAGAGAAAGCAGCCCCTGGCAAAGAAGGAGCAGCTCCTGGCGCAAAGCCTGCACCGGGCGGAAAGCCAGCATCAGCGCCTGCCAAGAAGTAAAATTAGTTTTTCTTTTTCAAGAATTTATGTCAAGCCTATTATATAATCTATTTAAGCCACTGCTATCTTGCAAGAGTACATGATAATTATTAATAGAGCAACTATGACTACTATGGCCCACCAGAAGAGCCTCTCATAGTGCGGTTCTGGCATTGCTGTTTTGTCTGCCATCTTATATATTGGTAATGAATACTGCTATAAATATTTTTTCACCATAGCAAAAGCTTTTTAAAGGGCTCATTATTCGCAACCTCCATGGTAAAAAGAATTGGCGGCATGAGGAGAAAATCAAGGTACAAGCTAAAGAGAGACCCAAGGACAAAAGGAAGGATTAATTTCAGAAGATATCTTGATGAGTATAAGGCAGGTGACAAGGTCTTGCTAGCTCCTGATTCTATAATCCAGAAAGGCATGTTCAAGCATAAATGGATCGGCAGGAGCGGAGTTATCAGCAGGAAGCAGGGAAGATGCTATGAAGTAATAATCTATGAGATGGGTAATGAGAAGAAATTAATTATTCATCCTGTTCATTTGAAGAGGTGTTAATGTGGCAAACAAAAAACAAAGTTTTTTGGTGCCCCAAAAATCAGGAGGTGATTTTTGTGGCTAACATTGAAGTTATTGAGAAGAAATCCATGAGCATGGCTGCTCTTAAGGAAGAGCTGGCTGAGGTTAAGAAGAGAGATGGTGAATTAAGCTTTAGAGGCACTAAGACAGAAGATTATCTTAATGAGTTCTCAACTATCAAGCCTAAGCAGGCAGAGGAGTTGTACAAGAAGATTGAAGGCTTGGGCATTCCAAGATTAAAGGATTCTATGATTAACAAGATCATTGACGTCATGCCTGTCAGTGTTGCAGAGCTGAAAGTGATTATGCAAGGCTATGCTTTGCCAGTCACTAACGAGAACCTCAAGAAGATTGTTGATGTTGTTGCAGATTTCTTGCCTAAGAAGACAGCAAGTGCAAAACTTGCTGATTCAGAAAACTGATGTTTTCTGAAGAAGGAAGAGAAGAAGACCGGGGAATAATTTTTTAGTTCTATTAACACTATAGAGTGACAACAAAAAGAAAGTTTTATAAACAAAAGCTTATTCTATCTATGTATGAATATAGAAGAGTCTATAATACAAAACAAAGGGAGAATGCTGGTATTTGACCTGGCTAAAAATCTAACTGTAGCAGGCACCTACCACGCGCTTAACCAAGAAGATAAAAGAATACTAGAACAGCTAATAGAGCAAAGCGATGTCATCGCTTCTGAAGGGAGGGACTTATTTAATGCTCACACACTGCCCGCGCCCTTTATCAAGTCATTAAAATACGACCCTTTCAACAAAATCTATTTTTGCAGCTGGCTAAATGACACTTATCAAGGAAAGCTTGCCAATGTAAGCTATAAAAAAATCAAAGAGGCAAACCAAAGAGTATTTGAGCTGACAGGAGTCAAAAGAAACATGAAAGAATGCGAATTTGAATTCTGCAAAAAAGTTGCAAAAGAAAAAGGCAAGGAATTCTACTCTGTTGACTTCACACTAGAAGAGTATTACACAAGAGTTTTTAATCAGACAAAAAAAGACAAGATAAGGCAGATATTAGGCCCGGATAAAGTAGAAGACGTGCAGCTGCTCAAGGAAATAGACTCTGAAAGAGAGGCTCGAATGCTGCAAAATATCGTGAAACACGAAGGACCAATACCAGAGCTTAAAAGAAAAGTGTTGATGCCAGTAGGCTACACACACGCATTCAACTATCAGCAAGGAAAGCATGCAGAGCTATTGCAAAGATAAAATATTAGTTCTTTTTTGTATCAATTCAATAAACTTTAAATACTTATTATATACAATCATGCTTATAGAAGGGGGTTTTGAACCTTATTAACGTAGATAGGAGTGTGTTATCAAATGATGAGAAAGAAAGAAGAGGAAGCAGTAGTTCTAGATTTCCTGCCAAACGGCTATCCATTTGATAACAGGCCAATGCACTTAAAGACTCCGATTGTTCAGGCCATTGGAAAAGAGAATTATACGCTTCTTGAATTAGTTCCTCGAAAGGGAGTGTTCTTGCAGCCATCTGAAGAAGTATATATAGGAGAGGCTAAGAGAGACAAGATACACCACATCAATGGCAAGATAACTGTTAGTAGATTGACAGAGACTGCAAAGTCAAGCTTAAAGCACACCATAGAAGCATTGGTTAAGAAGCATGAGACGAATTTTGTAGAGTTCTTTAACAAGGCACAGCCAATAAGCACAAGGACTCATGTTCTTGAGTTGTTACCTGGTGTTGGCAAGAAGCACATGTGGGAAATTATTAATGAGAGAAAGGTAGAGCCTTTTAAGAATTTTGATGACATAAAGGCAAGAGTAAAGCTAATGCCAGACCCTGTGACTACGATGGTTAAGAGGATAATATCTGAATTAGAAGGAAAAGAGAAACATTATCTATTTGTAGAAAGGCCTGGCGACAGGATGGATTGAGAATTCTTATAAAAAGTTTTAATTGGAGTTTGAGGTATAATCTTACTAGAATCAAACTCTTTGTGATTGTAAAGGCTTCGCCACTGGACAAATCCGTAAAAGTTTCGTGCTTGACTGGACAAGTACGCGTAAGGTATTTATACCAAAGCTTACTTTCCCTATAATCATGATAAAGGAAATAATCGCTAAGCTCAGGCTTTCTTTTGAGGAGAACGCCCAGAACATTGATGGTGTTGAGTTCTGGTTTGCCAGGGATTTACAAAGATTGCTTGAATATGATGAGTGGCGAAACTTCTTGAACGTGATTGAGAAGGCAAAGATTGCTTGCAGTAATTCAGGCCAGGCAATAACTGATCATTTTGTTGATATCAACAAAACGATATCTATGCCTAAGGGTGCGACAAAGGAAATCAATGATTTCATGCTCACACGTTATGCTTGTTATCTGATTGCTCAAAACGGAGACCCGGCTAAAGAGCAGATTGCCTTTGCCCAGAGCTATTTCGCTATACAGACGAGAAAGCAGGAGTTGATTGAGCAAAGGATTGCCTTGGTTGAGCGATTGAATGCCAGACAGAAGCTTGTTGCTTCAGAATCAGAATTATCCAAGCTCATATATGAGCGAGGAGTTGATGATGAAGGCTTTGCAAGGATCAGGAGCAAGGGCGACAAGGCTTTGTTCGGCGGATTTTCAACTTTTCAGATGAAAAATAAGCTAGGGGTTCCCAAGGAGCGACCTCTTGCTGACTTCCTACCAACAATAACGATTACTGCCAAGAATCTTGCTACCGAAACGCTCAAAAATCAACTGATTTTTGGCGCGCCAGAAATTAGTAATTTCTGAGCGTTACTAATTTTAATGTGAAGAAAAAAGATTTGCAGGGTGAGCATCCTATTACTGATGAGCATGTTAAAAATAATGCCGATGTCAGGAAGCTCCTTCTGAAGAGCAGGATTAAGCCTGAGAATCTTCCTCCTGAAGAAGATATTAAGAAGCTAGAAAGGAAAGTAAAGGCTGATGAGAAGAAGATAGCCAAGAATTCTAAAAGAAAGATAAGATGAGCAAAAACCACTTTAAAAGCCTTTCTGAAATAATCACTATTACGCAGTGGGACAAAAAGATTAACTTTATATATAATTAGTGATTCCTACCGCTACACACACCTAATATATAGTAGTAGATGTGTAACTTGGGGGTAACTAATGCGACAGAATATGCAATCTAATCATATTGCTGTAGTTTCTACATGCCTTACCCAGATAAATAAAAGAATTCTAATCAAAACACGGGGGAAAATAAAATGAATAAGAAACTAACACTAATAGGAATAGTAATAGCAGTAATGATACTCGCCAATGCGATGGGAGTGATGGGAGCTACGGTGAATACTGGATGGTTGTCGCCGACAAATAATGCTCAGAATAGTATCGGAGATAGTTGGTCTAATCCCACAAATGCTTATACGGATGGTAGTGGCGCGGCCACTGATGATGATGCAGATCGTCATCGTTTCTATGATTATGGTTTTTCTATACCTACTGGAGCAACTATTAATGGCGTTGAAACATATGTAGATACTTGGTCTTCAGATAGTTCTGGATGTCAATTAATAGTTGAACTTTCCTGGAATGGCGGGTCTTCTTGGTCTGATTCTAAATCACAGGCACTTAC
>CAYGYA010000042.1:0-16326 GCA_964354085.1 uncultured Methanosarcinales archaeon | reverse complement strand
GCCAAATGTTTTCCTGGCTTACTACATTTATCCAGACTTATTGACAAAAAAAGAATGGAAAACAGTGTTTGACAACACTCTCAAGGCACTATGGCTTGACTGGGGGGGATTAAGCACAATAAACCACACTAACCATTTGTTCAAGGCAGAATATGCAGGTGAATGCGACGTGAGCTATCACAATGGAGACTCTTGGTACTTTATTAATAATTATGCAGCGCTTGCAATGCACAGGCTTGACAAGGAACACTATGCAAAGCAGATAAGCAGGATTGTTCATGCAAGCAAGGAGGAAATGCTTTTCTCAGGGTTTATTGGCTGCTGCGCAGAGCTTAGCAGTGCAAAGCAAATGAAAAGCGAAGGCTGCCTAAGCCAGGCATGGAGCATGGCAAGCTTGATTGAGTTGTTGCATGAGATGCACGGCTAATAAAAGATTTTTAAATGATAACTGTTTCTTTTTGACAATGGATTTGAAAACTACCTGTTTTGAGAGAGCAATCTTTTATTCTTGGTCTTGCCAGCTTGATGAGTGCTGTAAGTATTGTTATATGTCTACTCTGCCTAGAGAGAAGAGGACAAAGGAAAAAGTCAGGTCTTTTGCTTCTCTGCTTGCAGAGACAATTATTACTAAGAAGCTCGGCTGGGATTATGGTTTTCTATCTGGGGGGATTGGGGTTTTTTCAGATGATAAATTGCTTGATCTTCTTAAGAAGACAAACGAGATTATAGGAGAAAAGATTTGGATTAACATCGGTATTCTCTCAAATAAGCAGATGGAATCATTCAGGCCTTACATCAAGGGCGTGGTTGGCACAATTGAAGTGCTTGATCCAAAACTGCACAAGCAGATATGCCCTTCAAAGCCTATAGTTTCTGTTGAGAAGATGTTTGAGAATGCAAAAGAGCTTGGTATTGCAAGAGGCATGACTATTATAGTGGGGCTTGGTGAGAGTATTGATGATTTTGAATTACTGAAGAAATTCATTGAAAAGCACGGCGTGACAAAAATTCATATTTATGGTCTTAATCCTCAGAAAGGAACAGCTTTTGAGAATGCCAAACCTCCAGCTGCTGAGTATCAGTCAGAATGGATTCGAAGAACAAGAATGGCTTTTCCTAATATTGACATCCAGGCTGGGATCTGGCTTGACAGGGTTGATTATGTTGCTGAATTGCTCAGGGCAGGTGCTAATAGCATTAGTAAGTTTCCAGCCCTAAAGGCTTTTGGCTCAAAAGAAGCCAATGAAATTGAGAATCAGGCTAAGCTTGCAAACAGGAAGTTCATTGGCACTCTTTCTAAGATGCCTAAAGTTGACTGGGACAATGAAGTTGACAAGCTAAAGTTTGATATTGAATTAAAGAATAATATTAAGAAGAAATTAAAGGATTATCTGCGCTCAATGGGTAAAAACAGAAACTAGCACTTACTTGCTCTTCACATAATCTTCATAAAAGAATTCTGCCATGGTTATGAAAAGGGCAGCGATGACTGGCCCGATTATCATCCCGAAAAGGCCAAACACCTTTAATCCTCCTAGGACACCAATCAAGGCCACGATTGGGTGAATATTTGCTTTGCCAGATATTATTTTTGGCTTTAAGAAATTATCAATGCCAGCCACCATGAAAAACCCGAAGGCAAAGATGAATACCCCGCCAAGCACATTGTGGTTGATAAGTTCTATTATTCCTGCAGGCACCCATACCAGTCCTGTTCCTACAACGGGAATAAATGCTAGAATAGTCATTATAAAACCCCAGAAAACAGGGTTTTTAATCCCGATAATAAAAAATCCGAGCCCTCCTAGTGCACCCTGGAGCAATGCAACAAAGATTTGCCCATAAAGCACTCCTTGCGTTACATCCTTGATTCTCCGGGCTAGTTTTTCCTTTCTTTCTTTTGTGAAAGGAATGAACTCTTTTAGGCTTGAAAGCCAGCCAGCTCCTTCTACAAACCCGTAGTACATCATAAAGAACATTACAAATAGTCCGAGAGCAATATCCGCAACAGAGCTTGCTATTGAGACTGCTGATTTTACTGCAATATTCTTTATTTCAGTCATGAACTGGTTAAAATTTTCTCTCAAGTCAGCTCTTGGTCCGAGAACATTAACAACATACTTGTTGACTTTGTCAAAATAAGACTGATCAAATGAATTAATAAAACCAACTGTCTGTTTTGCCAGGGCGCTAATAATAATGAAAGAAGGGATGATTATTATTAAGAGTATAAGCACTATTGCAATCATGCTTCCGAGCTTCCTGTTCTTGATTCTCTTACAGAACCAGCAATAAAACGGATAAACAGCAATCGTGAGGATCATGCCTAGGAAAATATAAGTCAAGAATGGCTGCGACAGCTTGAAAGCCAAATATGATAATATCAAGAGAATTATTATAAATATGTATTTTGAAACCTTTTCACTATCAACCACACTTTCACCTCATTTAATAATTTAACCTTAGCTTATTTAAATTTTTTGAAAAAGAAAAACAATATTATCATCCTTCAAAAAACCATGATTCCTCACCTTGGAAGTACTCGTCAGGGCTCTTCAGGTAGTTGAAGGCATTGCTGATAAGGGCATAATGGCTGTTCTCCTCTTTCATCAGGAACTCAAAGAGTTTCTTAACATTCGGGTGCTCTGCTTTTTCTGCAGCCTGTTTGTAAAAATCATATCCTTTCAGCTCCATGGTCAAGCCAGCTTCATAAGCCTTAAGTTCGCTCTGGCTCGCAACTGCTTTCTTAACAGCAGTCTTGACAGTGTCAGAGAAGAACTCCCTTACCTCATTAATGGCTTCATCTTCTGTGCCTGATTCAATGATGGGCTCATCTCCATCATGGATAGACTTGTTAAAAGCATTGATAGCATCAATGTGCTTTAATTCCTCGTCAGCAAGGAAGATGAAAGTTTTTTTTGCTATCTCACTTTTCATTTTTTCACAGTTCTTCAAATAGAAATTCCTGATTTTGTTCTCATTCTGAATAGCGAGCTTTAATGCCTTAATCTCATCTTTAAGATAATCAGATTCCATAAAATCACCTCTGTGTTATTTGATGGACCAGCAAAAGTCATGCTTTTGCTTATTCCATAAAGATCACCCTTTCTGATTGCAGTTAAAGAATCATCTTAATAAAATTTCTCTTTTACCTGTCTTTTCACTCGTATCTCAAGCTATCAACGGGGCGCAGCTTTGACGCCCTTATTGCTGGCAGCAAGCCTGAGCCTGCTCCTACAATGAATGCAAAGAGGATACAGCTCAGTATAAGTGTCAACGGGAATATGGGCTTGAGAGCTGAGAAGCCTGCTGCTGCTGCATAGCTTCCTCCTGTAGTAGCTACCAGGTAGCCGAGCATTACTCCGATTATTCCTCCTATCAGGCCTATTGCCCCTGATTCAAGGAGGAAGATGAACATGATATCTGAATTCCTTGCTCCTACTGCTTTCATAACTCCTATTTCCTTGGTTCTTTCAAGCACCGATGTGTACATGGTGTTCATTATGTTTACAGAAGCCACAACAACAGATACCATTGCTATAAGCACAAGAACCCCGTTAATGATATTTATTATGGTGTTGAATGTAGCTATTGCGTCCTCAAATGTCTGTACATAGAAATCTTCTTTGCCTTCTTCCTGCCCTTTGTGCTTTCTCAGCCTTTCACTAACCCTATCTGCCACCGTCTTGGTTTTGAGGCCTTGCTCTGTGCTTGCCATTATCATGCTGTACTTATTTTTTTTCTCAGGATAGATTTGCTCAAATATCTCGCTAGTGATATAAACCTGGGAATCATCACTCGGGTTTCCTACTGCGCTGTAAAACCCTACAACCTCAAACTTAGCACCATCAATAAGTATTTTGTCTCCTATCTGAAGTCCTTTGCTGAATACTTTATTGTCAAGCATGTAATTGTAGCCGAGCACTACTTTGTAAGTGTCTCCTTTTCTTAGCTCTCTCCCTTTTGCCATATCGATGTTCATGCCTTGCATTATGAAGTCTATCTTGTCAATATTAAGCCCCACCATATAGGCATACTTATTCTTGTCCCTGAAAGTTACTTCCGATATCTTGTAGTACATACCTGATATCTCATCTATGCCATTAATTTTCTCTATAAAATCTACATCTTCCTGTGTGAGTGCAAATGTGTCATCTGTCCCAGGAGCTCCTATGCCTTTGGCCTGTATCAACAATTTATTTGTGCCTGACTCTTCTGCAAGAGTGTCAACATAATTCTTTATTCCCATGCCGAAACTAACTAGCGCAAAGACAGCGGCTATACCTATGAGTATTGAAAGTATTGACAAGAAGCTCCTCATCTTTCTCTGCCTCAGGTTCTGCAAGGCATACTTTATCTCTTCTAATTTTATGATTTTCATTTTTTGCTTGTTTAGTTTTACTTTGCTCCTCTTAATGCATCTACAGGATTGAGCTTTGATGCCCTTATTGCTGGCAGCACTCCGAATGTTGTTCCTAGTATGAATGAGAACGCTAATGAGCCCAGTATCAAACCAAGGCTTACATGCGCTTGTATAAGCTCTGAACCTAATGCAAGGCCTCCTATGAATGCCAAGCCATAGGCAAGTGTCAGGCCAATAATAATTCCGATGATTCCTCCGACTAAACCAAGGAATCCTGATTCTATTGCAAAGAGAGTGAATATGGTTGAATTCCTTGCCCCTATGGACTTCATTATCCCTATTTCCTTGGTTCTTTCAAGCACTGAAGTATACATTGTGTTCATTATGCCTATTCCTCCTACAAGAAGGGATATGATTGCAATTATTGTGACAAATAGCTGCACAGCAAACAAGGTGGAGTTCAGGGACTCAAGAGCCTTTTGAGGTGTCTGCACAGTAAAGTCCTCTTCCCCTTCCTTTGCATCTCTTTCTTTTCTAAGCAGCTTCTCAACATCCTGCTGTGTCTGCTCTATCCTGCTTGCATCCTTCACCTTTATGCCGAGGATATCTACCGTGCCATCATCTTTTCTTATGCCTTCATTTATCATGACATCATCATTAATCCAGACAGCATCATCAAAGATAAAGCTTCCTTTCTTCTCAATTACCCCTACAACATCAAACTGCTTGCCATTGATAAGCACCTTGTCTCCCGCATGAATAGGCCTGTCAAAAGTAGCTCCAAATGTGGAGCCTTTAAGATAATTATCCCCTAGAAGAATTCCTTTTGTATCCCTGTCAGTTAGCATCCTGCCTTCCTGCGTCTTAATATTAAGCATTCTCTCAAAAGCCCTGCGGTTCTCTCCGCTCACAACAGAAATCACAAATTCTATCTTTTGCTTGTCACGGAACTCAATAGTTGCTGTTGCTATGTACCTGTTAAAGGCCATCTCAACATTGTTGATGCCTTCAATTTTCTTAGCAAGCTCGTCGCTCAAAGGGTTAGGAGCTCCTGCCCCTGGTGGGCCTGCAAAGCCAACACTAGCTGCCTGAACACTAAGGATATCTGTTCCAAGAAACCCGAACTGAGAGGTTATGGCAGTCCTTAATCCTTCGCCAAGGCCAATAAGAGCCACCACAGCAGCTATTCCTATAAAAATGCCTATCATTGTAAGATAGGTCCTTAATTTCCTCTTGGAAAGGCTTTTTATAGCTAGGCTGATATAATCCCTGAACATTTTGAAAAAAAAGAGCAGTGCCTTCTTGCATTTTTTTTGTGCTGCTTGCTGCTCTTATCTCCTTATTCTTTTTTCTTCTTTCTTTTCCTGACTCTCCTGTAAATAAATACTCCCGCAACTATTACAACTAAAATTATTATTATGAGAATCGGGGAGCTTTTGCCATTAGTCCTTTGCTTTAGCTCTGCGCCCGAGAAAAGCTTAAGCTCAAGAGCAATTTCTTTTTTGAAAAAGTGGCCATTCGCATCTCTATATTCGACCTGGAGGGGAAGAATTATTTTATCTTTCGCATCCTTGCTTACCATGATAGAGTATTCTGCAGTCTCATAATCATCAGAGTCAAGCTTTCCAATGTATACTTCCGGATTTGATAACATCTCATAGTCTCTGCCTGCTCCTAGTTTTACATCAAGGAATTTTATGTCACTGAACCCCTTGTTCACCAGCTTGATTTCAACTTTTCCCTTTGCTCCTGCGCTGTAGATTTCTGTCTTGTCAATATTTACAGAAACATCAGGCTCTGACTCAACAAGCAATCCTACTATCCCTTCCCTTGTGAAATTAGTTCCTGAAGAATCTGAGTATGTCAAGATGTAAGGTACCTTGTAAACTTTTGAGTCTGCATCAGCATCTGTGAATATGTCAAATGAGATTTCTGCTGATTCTCCTTTAAAAAGCCTTTTAAGAGTTTTCTCATTTCCAGAGCCTAGAGGAGTGAATGGAAGCTCTCTGAAAGTTACTGCTGTTGCAGTTGATACCTCTGTTAGTATTTCAAGGTTAAGCTTGATATCCACAAGAGTGTTATCAGCGAGATTTTCTAGCACAAATGATACTTTTGTTTTTGTTCCAGGCACTATGCTTTCTGGCACTGTTTTTACCTGGTTGATTGCGAGCACAGCTTCTCTTGATTTTACAGCTATGGTGAAGTCCCCTGATTTGGTCCACGCTGCCTTGTTAATCCTGTACCAGAACTCTATGGCATTGTCCCCTGTTGCAGCTCCCGTGTCAACAAGCAGTTTCCATTTTTCCTTTACACCAACATCTCCTGTCTGATAACCGGTTAGGGTTCCTATGCTCTTCACCTGCTCTTCTTGGCCATAAAATGAGAATGGGTAATTAGGCACCAGCTTTATCTCTACATCAGGTGCAGGACCGGCGCCAGCATTCTCTATCCTGAATCTCGCTTCTACAGTGTTTCCTGGAGCAACAGGGTCTGGCTCCTGGTTTATCAGGGTCACTGTTATCTGCGGGAATGTTGATTCTGCTTTTACTGTTCCAGCTAACCATAGTCCTGCAATTAAGGCTATCATTACCATAACTAATATCTTATTTTGGGTCTTGTTTTGTTTTATCATTTTTTTCACCTTTCTATTCTGTTTTTTTATTCTAATGTGTGATGAGCATAATCTCTTAGTGCGAATGGTCAGTAGGATTCTTCAGGCTTTTCACTATTTTTCCGTCTTTAAGGTATTCAATCCTGTCAGCTTTCTTTGCAACATCCTCGTCATGGGTAACCATCACTATGGTTTTTCCTTCCTGGATATGAAGTTTTTTCAGGAAGTCAAGCACAGTGCTGCCTGTTTTTGAGTCAAGGTTGCCTGTAGGCTCGTCTGCGAGTATCACTTCAGGGTTGTTTGATAGAGACCTGGCTATTGCCACTCTCTGCTGCTGGCCTCCTGACAGCTCATTTGGCTTATGGTCCATCCTGTCGCCTAAGTCTACCATCTGGAGAAGCTTTTTAGCCCTATTAACTCTTTCCTCGTTTGGTATGTTCTGGAATATCATAGGCAGCATCACATTCTCAAGTGCTGTGAGAGTTGGTATGAGGTTGAACTGCTGGAATATGAACCCTATCTTCCTACCTCTTATCTGCGCAAGGTTGGATTCACTCATCTTGGAAATGTCCTTGTCATCAAGGTAAATAGCTCCTTTTGAAGGGATGTCAAGGCAGCCTATCATGTTCATTGCAGTGCTCTTGCCAGAGCCAGAAGGGCCCATGATCGAGACAAACTCTCCTTTTTTTACTTCCAGGTTCAAGCCGTTAAGAGCCACTACCTGCACATCTCCCATCTGGTAAATCTTCCACACATTCTTTAGCTCAATTATTGTTTTGCCGGGTGTTTTCGCCATGTTTTTTCTTTCCTTTTCTTTATTAACTATGAATTTTATGCATTTCCTCAATCTTTTTTAGCATCAGGTTTATCATTACTTCGAACTGAAGCAAATCCTGATAATAGTGCTCCATGATACTTAGTTTCTTTTTCTGCTCCTCACCGAGCTTCTTAGCCTTGTATCTTTTTATTATCCCTGGAAGCTTGTCTTTTCCTAGGCTTATAACTGATTTTTGTTTCATGAGTAAATATGAGCTTATGATCTTGCTAAAATCTTTTTCAGCATAAAGCAAGACTTTTTTAGTGTGGGGCTTCCTGACTCTTCTTATCATGCCGCTGGGCTCAAGCATTTTTACCTTGTTGCATATTGATGCAGGGCTATAGCCTGTTTTTTCAGCCAGTTCTTCCATTGAAATCTCTTTGGGCTCAAGGAAAAGCACTCCGAATATGGTCCCTATTGATGAGTCCAGGCCTTGCAGGTTTGTGGCTGCCTGAAAAAATTCAAGAAATTCCCTGTCAAGCTCTTCCATTTTGCCTCATCCTTTACTATTATTAGTATTTTATGAATATTGTGAATATAATGAATTTATAAAGTTTGTGATGTTGTGCTCATCTCGGTTCCATAAAATATTTATACTCTTGATTATAAGGAATGATTTAAAGAGGTGAGTGTAAATTGGCAGATGCGCATAAGGTATTGGCAGATGTTCCTGGTTCAAATCTGACTTTCTGGTTCAACAACGGTACAATAGCCAAGAACATATATGAGCTTGTGAGCACGATTGAGAGCTGCGACAAGGGCGTGTTTGACTATCATGTTAATAGCGAGAAGAATGATTTCTACAACTGGATTCTTAATGTGCTAGGCGATGAGATTCTTGCCAAGAGAGTTAAGAAAGAACTTGATCAGAAGAAGTTTGCAAAGAAGATAAGGCGCAGGATAAAAGAACTGGAAAAAATGTAAATCTTGTTTTTGAGTGCTTATTTTTCTTCTTTTGGCTTGTCCTTTTGCTCTTCTTTTTCCTCGCACTCAATCTCCCACAAAGTCTTTCTCAGGCTCTCAAGCTTGTCATTAACCTTTTTGTCATGATTTTTCTTTCCCTCATAATCAATTATATCCCTGACAATGCCCACATCGAGGTGTATGCTGGATATCAACAACTCGTTTCTCCAGTCAAGGTCATGAGTCTTAAGGTTCTTTATCAGCTCAAGCATCTTGTTCAAGGAAAGCTGGATGCTGTTCAAGAGAAGCTCAAGCCTGAAAACATCAATCCTCTTGTAATAATACTTCTCGCCCCTGACAGGCATTATCATGTTCTTGATGTTGGTGAGAGTAGTATCAAGCCCTGAGAATATCATCCATAAGTCCTTGACCTCTCTCGGCCTTATGGAGCCCGACTCAATCTTCTCAAGAGTCCTGTTAACATCAGACCTAAAAAGATACAAGCCGCTCCTCAGCCTATCAATTATCTCCTCATAACTTATGTCATACACTTCCTCGAGGATTCTTTCCTGCTTAATGCCAACCAGCTTTGATATGAGCACACCAGTAAGTATTACTCCGCTGACAACTTCAAGAATGGCCAACAGCTTGCTTAATCCATTGGGAGAAATATCACCATAGCCAGTGGTGGTGATGGTTATGAAGGAGTAATAAATGCTGTTAAAAAAACCAGGCAAGTTCGGGCTAATAATAGTTCCTCTATAGCTCAGGGCATGATTCGGGCTTACTGATAAAGCGAAAAAGGCTGTTGCAAATATCGCTATTACCACAAACCACATTATGAATACCTTGCCAAAGCTAATCCTGTCAAGAAAAGTGATAAGATTATCGCTAGCACTTCTCTTAGCCTTTTTAGGAACAACAACGCCGTCAACCATTATTCTAACTTTGCTCAAATGAGAATTTAAATGTTTTGTTATTGTGAAGAATAATGATTTTTTAACTCTTCAATAGATTAATTAACTCATTGCCGAACTCAATAGAAGCACCAGGCCCATTGGCAGTGACAAGGCCAGTGTCAACAACAATTTTCTGGTCAACAAAAGTTGCTCCCCCTTGCTCAAGAGCAGCTAGTGATTCTGGAGTGTTAAAAACAGTTACTTGCTTGCCCTGCAGTACACCAGCTTTTGCAAGAACAACTGGTCCAAGGCATATGGCTGCAAGCTTTTTATTGCCTGCTTTTGCCTGCTCTAAAAGATTAAGAACTTCAGGATGATTGGCTAGCTGAGGAGCACCACTGCCGCCAACAACTACAATTAATGCATAATCACTAATATTAACGTCCTTGACAGCGAGGTCTGGCTTGACAACCGCCCCTAGCATCCCTATAGCATGCTCAGTTGTTATCGAAGCAATATCCACACCATAACCTGCATCCTCAAGGATTTTCTTTGGCTTTTCTAGCTCTTCATCCCTGAAACTGTTCTGCGCAATGATGAAAAGAACTTTTGGCATGTTTCCAGCCGCAGTTACTCGCGCCTGATTAGAATCAATAATTTGGGTTTGCTGGTTTTTTCCCTCAAGAACAATTTCCTGAATAGCACAACCAGATGATATAAGAATAATTAAGATTAAAATCAACACCCACTCTTTCATAGCAATAAGAAGTGTTTTGATTTATTTAAATATTGTTAAAGGAAGCCTCCGATGGGATTTGAACCCACAACCTGCAGATTGCTTGACTGATATACAAGTCTGCCGCACCACCATTATGCTACGGAGGCATTACGTCTAAAGAACGAGAAATCCTTTTAAAAATCTTTCTAAAGAGAATAAACAATTATAGGTATTATTATCCCAAATACTATTCCAACAAGAACTTCCATGGGCGTGTGCCCGACGTGCTCATCCAGCACTGGAAAATCTTTCTTTCCTTTGGTAAGCTTATTTATCACTTTTGACTGCTCCTGGGTAACCCATCTTACTTTCATTGCATCATTCATCACTATCAGTGCAAGCACAATGCTGATAACAAAGTATATGGTCAGGCTTCTCTCAAGATAAATTGCAGTTGCTGTTGAGACAACGAGCACTGTATGAGTAGAAGGCATCCCTCCATCATATAATAATTCTTTCCATTCAAACTTTTTCTCCATATTCCAGGCTATTATAGTCTTTATTATCTTGGCTATAATCCAGGAAAGTGTAATGCTCAGAATCAATTGTTCCATCATTTTTTTTCAACCTTTAAAGATTAATATAACAAAATAATTTTTTATTGCTTAACAATTCTGGCACGGGTACCAGTAGGCTATGTTAAGGGTGACATATTTCAGCCCTAGCTTTACAATAGTCTTGTAAACATACAGGTTCTCCATGTTTCCGCTTACTCGCGCTTTCTTTGCAGGATAAGTCCTGGTTATTTCCCCTTCACAGCAAGTGTACTCCGTGGTTATGTTCGTAGTATCATTCGTGTATGTTGCCCAGAAGCCCTTATTCCTATTGGCGCATATTGAGACAATATTGCAGTAATCAACACCTCCTGTTGAATTAGTGAAACTCAGCCCAGCGCACGCAGGATTGCAATTGTAGTAGGAGTCTGCGCAGTCAGCATGGCATGTGCCGTTTCTTAGGCTAAAATTAAGAGTCTGAGTTGCTGGTTTTGGTAATATAGTAACGAAGGTTATATTGTCATCATAGCCTGGCTTTCTTGCAATTATATTATAGCTGCCTATGAGCGCATCAAGAGTGTATGAGCCGTCGCTTAGGCTTGTATTAGTTCTTTCACATTCCAGGGACTTGCCAGGAGGGCTGCTTTTTACAACTGCTCCGGATAATGTTCGGCCTGTTTCATCGGTGACAGTGACAAAGCCAGTCAATGTGCCTGTGCAATTAGTATCTTGGCAATCAATAAGCCTGTCACAATCATTATCAAGCCCATCACTGCATAGGGCTTCTGTCTCTTCTTCTCCAACTTGGCATGTTCCTGTATCATCAACACAGTGATTAGAGTCATTACAGCAAGCCACTTGTGAAGCATTGAGAGGATTAACCCTATAGAATTCATTAGCAGCATCACCACAGCAATACTTTATAGTTCCAGTTTCCCAGCTTGAGAAGTTGAGTGAGCCGCAGTTGCGTCCAGGAACTCCACACTGGGTTCTTGCTCCAAACGCAGTGTCAAATTGCATTCCAGGGCATAAATCGCAGCATCCGTCATCATTAGAGTCAAAGAGAGGCGAGTCAGGAAGGTCGCTGAGTGGGAATGCTTCATCGCTTCCACCATTATTGCAATTCCTATCACCAGGACTGGCTGTTATGCTACCGCTTCCTTCTGTGCAATTCGAAAAGTCTTTAGCATCTATTAAGCCATTGCAATTATTGTCAATTCCATCTGTGCATGTCCCTACAGCAGTCATGTTCTCAGGAGCAGGGCAATTATAAGTACAGTTGCCTATGCAGAAAGGATCAGCACAGTTAGCAAGTGAGTTATTATCATTATCAAACGGTATTCCGCTTCCAACCGGCCAATCATCTGTGCAGTTTTCTGGCGGGAATGATGTTCTCCACCCCCATCCTCCGTTGCTAGGGTCATAACTGCAATAATATGTTCCCCTCTGTTCAATTGGGTGGACTGTGTCATTGCAAGGATACCATGTATGATTAATGCAGTGCTGCTGATGAGCTTCGACTAGCGGGGTATTGTTATTAGCGCAAGCTCCTGAAGCATCAATACAATCAGAGTTCTGGTCGCAACAAGCTCCTCCCCCAATATCCCAGTACCACTCAGCTGGACCATTCCCACAGCAGTTAGGAGTTCCCTGATTGCTTCCTATTGGCAGAGCATCAAAGAGATTAAGGCCAGAGCTTATTCCATCATCTCCTGGCGTGGTAGTATCTGTGCATCTTGTTGCGTTACAACAATAAGGTGTGTTGTCTGGAGAACACTCAGTATCATTACAGTCTCCAAATCCATCACCTTCATTATCATAGCCATCATCGCAGTAAAGCTCAGTAGTAGGTACAGTCTGATTCCATACTATATCAGTCCCATTGGAAAAGCAATGATAATCTACGCCATTGCAAGTCGCAATATCACCAAAGTTATTACAAATATATGTTCCACAAGTTCTGGTCCCACTAATGGTGCAGCCTGTTCCTGCTGGGGGTGCTAAGCAAATATAATTATTCCCTGTCTCAACCAAAGTGGCTGTTCCTTCTCCTGCACAATTAGTGGTGCCTGCTGTGCATCCCATATTATTGCAGTTCTGTGTTACTAATAATTCGCAAGTGCAAGTGCCTGTGTTGCAAGTGCGTGTGTTTGCTATACCCACAGGATTGCAAGTGAGTTGACAGCCAGCGCTCAAGTCACAAGTGTCAGCTGCGCATACTCCTTCATCGCACATCCTGTTACAAGTTCCGCTATCAACACATATGTCAACAGGATTGCCATTAGATAATCTTCCTAATACTAAATCACATTGAGTGCACCACTCACAGCCAGCAGAAGTACAGGGTCCTGAGGTTCCAATTGCTGAGCAGACTGTTGGAATAACATCAAATGTGCCGCTCCTATTCGGAGGAGTTTGGTAAGACCTTGAGGTGTTAACATAGAATAATACGGTATAAGTTCCTGCAGCCATTGGTGCTGTGCAATTAAACACTGCTGTTGAGGCACCAGTCCATGTACTAAACTTGCACTGAGTGTTTGTTTCATTAATTTTTGCTAGAACACTGTTTACACGCGCTACTGCTGTGATATTAGCCCTGAATATTTGGCCTGGAGAAGCGCTGGTAGGAACCTGGGGAGAATTAATGCTCACAAGGCAGCTGCTTTCACCCATAGGAGAACTTCCTTTTCCTGTTCCCCTGTCATCAGTATCATAATCCCATACTCCGTCCAAGTCATTATCATAACCATCGTCGCAGTAGAGCTCTGCTGGCCAAGGGCCTACAGACCAAGTCCAGACTCCTGCATTAGTCCTATAGCACCTATAAGTTGAGCCCCCTGCTTCTGGGCAGAGTTGAGTAGCATTTTCAAGTGCAGGAATGCAAGTCCTAAGGAGTTTTGTCCAGTCAGAACCAGAGTCCTGGCATCTTCCGCCACCACAATTCCAGTCATCGCACACCTGGTTTAGGTCTGAAGCAGCAATATTGCACCAGCAATTGCTTGTGTCATTTAGATTACATTGATAAGAAAAAACAGAGCCGGGGCAAGTGGTATCACGAGCTGTTGTTCCAAAGCAGTAATCCAATGTTACGCTACTAGGATTACAGGCACCTGCAGTGCAGCCGCCGTTAAAAGTGAGACTGCCAGCGAAAAAAGGATTGTTAGCCAGGTCTGAGTCTGTGCAAGTAATAGCTCCGCAATCAAAGCAGTTGCCTGCATAATCACAAGAAGCAGATAACCCATCGCAATAACCCTCACAGTGGAAAGTCCCTGGCGAATTGTACAGATTATCACCTAGTCCTGAAGCGCAAGCTGTAGTGGCATTGCAAAGTTTTGTATTCGGAGCAAATAAGTTTGTTAAAGGGCAGGTTGCTGATGAGCCTGTGCAGTTCTCAGCAACATCACAGATATTAACAGCAGGCCTGCAAACAGTAGTTGAAGGAGCATGTACTTCAGTGCAAACACCAGAGATGCAAACGTCGCTAGCATTGCATCCTCCTGTCTCTACTGCGCAAACGGTGGTGTAGTCAGCCTTGTTTCTGATGCCACCTGTAACATTCTCCCATCTGGGAGCACCTGTGACAGAATAGGTGCATGTGCTACCGCTTGCAGTAAAATCCCTGTACTCTCGCCAAACCTGCAACTGCTCTTGGCAAATATTAGTTGTAGAGTCAATCCATTGCAAGGTTGGAGGATCAGTAGTATTATACCAGTTGTTCTGTAAACTGCAGTTAATACAGTTACCAGCAACATTGCATGCGGGTACTGCGCTGCAATTGGCTTGGCAACTATAATCACCACCACTATTATAAGCTGCTCCAGGAAGTGCAGCAGGAGCAAAAACAGTGTTGCAAATTACTCCAGGACAGCAAGTTCTGCAAACACCAGTGCCTGGTCCAGTTCCACAACAGAACGGAGTAGGGCTGGAGCAATAAATATCGCCTGCACTTCCTCCTATGGCAGCGCAACTATTACCGCAATCAGAGTCAGGGTGATTGCAGTTATTGGCCCAGTCAGTGCAATTAGCTCCGAAAGTTTCAGGGCAGACTCCGTCATCAACACCGCAAGTATAATTAATCCCGCAAATAGAAACGCCATGACCAGTAGTATGCCCAGGAGGGCAATCACCAATTACAAAGAATGCACTAATTAATAATACAAAGATAACCAATAAACCCCTTTTTTCCATCCTCGAATTATCAATAACTTATTAATATATAAAGGTTTTGGAAAACAACAAAACCATAAAAAACCAATAGTTAGAGAAACCACAATATTTTTATAAGAGTAATATTAAGAAATGATTAATACTGAACAATTAAAAAATCTGAGGTGAGGATAGGAATATGAAAGTTAATAAATTCCTTTTGCTCTTATTGTTTCTAGCAGTAATCACTCCAACAATCGTTAGTGCTGCTTGCTCATGTAGATCTGATACTTGCGAGATGCTAGGTCTAAATAACGAGATGATGATGAAATGCGGAGGGTGTGGTGATAGCGGCCCATATTGCTGCTGCGATTGTATAGCAGAAGGAGATAGTGGATGCATGATTGATGATTGTTGCGATAGCCCTGGTGGCCCTATCTGGTGTACCAACAATGTTTGCTGTCCAATAGGAGAAGAATATTTAATCGGGGTTGGATGCCAAGTGCCTTGCACTCGCAGTTGTACTACTGGCTTATGCGGCGAGCCTGATGACTGCGGGGGAACATGTTCTGGAAGTTGTCCTGGCTCAGGCACATGCTTACTCAATTATACAACTGGAAATTTTTCATGCTGCAATCCTAGTTGCGGAGAATGCGGAGATGATGGCTGCGGAGGAACATGCCCTGACACCTGCAACCCCGCAACAGAGTATTGTGAAAATAATATTTGCTGCACAACTGATTGCACAGGAGGGTTATGCAGTGACAATCATTGCGGAGGAATATGCGGTGGCTGCCCTGATGGTTATGCATACAACCGCGATACCCTTGGATGCGACTTAGAGGTGGAATGTGATCCTGAATGCGCAGACAAGATTTGCGGCGATAGTAACGGCTGCGGGGGCATATGCCGCTGCGACTCAGAAGAACGATGCTGGGGAGCATTGGAAGACGGACAAGGTTATTGCATTTCTAACATGGCTGTGCAAGGCCCTGCTTGCAACTGCGATACCTCGGACCCGAGCGGAAGTAGCACGTGCGTGATGGGTTACAACAGATGCGGGTCGAGGTCAGGGGTACCCGGTACAGTAGGCTTATGGGTCGGTTGCGAACAGGCAAAAGGAGAAACCTGTTGGAGTGATAATGGCTGCAACCCTGATAATTGCGAAGACTACACCAATTATACTTGCATAGACAACCATTGCTGCGAACAAGACGAGATATGGGATATATGCTCAGCCAGCTGCGTAAGAGTGACGTGCGCCTCTAAAAGCTTACCATTGCCGCCTGAGAACCCTTATGTTATTCGATGCGAT
>CAYGYA010000041.1:0-11171 GCA_964354085.1 uncultured Methanosarcinales archaeon | reverse complement strand
TTATTTTCTTTATTATCACCCTAAGCAGGATGGGCGCTGTTTTCACAGTTATGAGAAAGGATTATTCTCTAAGAGAGAAGCTTTTCATAGGATTTAACATGCCCAAGGGCGTGGCAACAGCAGTAATCCTGTTTGCCCTGGCGCTCTATAATTATGCGCCATTCGAGCTATTGCTCCAGCTAATCCTGGCATTCATGATTTATTCGCTCGTCTTATCGACTATTGTTGACAAGCTTTCATGGAAATTTGTTAAAGACGAAAAAGCTGCTGTTGAGAAAGTTAGTTTGGATTTGATTAAGCCAAGTTCTAAAAATTCTAAAAGAAAAGCTAAGAAAAAGAAGAAATAATAAGGCGATAATAAAAATAGTTGGTTATTTTTAGACTATATTCACCCAAGATAGCTCATGGTCTTCTTGTCAGCTTCCTTGATGGTCTTGTTGCTCTGCTGTATAATCGTCTTTATCTTGTCCTCAAATTCCTCTGCCTGCTTTAGCAATGGGTGATAATCAACTTTTAATCCTAGGTATTTGTCAAGCACTTCTATTAATTTGGCAGCTGCTTTGCTGTCAGGCAGCTGGCTATGGGCAGCTGCAAAAATGCAATTAACTTTCTTGTACCTGAGCATGAGGGCAGCGCTTACCCCCATTATTATGCTCTCCTTGACAGGCAGTGCTCCTGCTGACTCAAGCTTCTTATCACCATAATAATAAACTTTTATATCCCCAGTCTGGTCATCTGTGGCTACTCCTTCGAGCCCAATGATCTCCTTGGCCTTCATTTTTGCAGCCATCTTAATTATCTCGTCAGCAAGCTCCCATTCAAATCCCTTGACATTCAGGATGGTATGCAGGATTACTATGTTCTTGCCAGGCACATGCCAGATAGCCATTGGGTTGACTAGCTTGCCCTTGTGGATTGCTGCGATAGAACCTAGCTCGTGGTACTGAAACTCTCCTATCAGCTCTGCCTTCAAGTGCTCAAGAAGGAACTCTGTGGTTATGGTGCCTACCAGGCCAAAGCTGGGGAAGCCCTCGATAATAATAGGATTCTTAGGTATTTTATTCAGAATAATCTTCAACTCATTCACCTCTTTTGAATATGATGATTTTATTTATCAAATCGATACTATATAAATGTTTTGCAAATAAAAAATAAATAAGTAAATGATATATGATAAACAACAAACAATAAGTTTTAAATAATCCCTGTGGTTTTCTCACCCTTAATATTGAGAATGTAAATAGGGAGGTGCTTAAATGGGTTTTATCAAGGAATTCAAGGAATTTGCCATGAAAGGCAATGTGATGGACCTGGCAATAGGTATTATCATAGGTGGCGCTTTTGGCAAGATTGTCAGCTCATTTGTGGCTGACGTGATAATGCCGCCAATAGGACTGCTCTTGGGCAATGTTGATTTCAAGGAACTTATGGTGCCTTTGAAATACGCTGCTGACGGAACTGTCGCCATAGCTATCAGATACGGTGCTTTCATCAACACAATAATTGATTTCGTGATAATTGCGCTGGCGATATTCGTGGTTATTAAGGGCATGAACAAGATGAAGAAGAAAGAGGAAGCTAAGCCTGCAGTGCCTCCAAAGCCAAGCGAAGAAGTTCTTTTATTAAGAGATATAAGGAACTCGCTGAAGAAGAACAAATAATATTCTTTGCTTTTTTCTTTTGTTTCTTTCCTATTATCTGGCTATTATCCGCTTTTTTTGCTCTCTAGTGCGTGTAATCAATCACAAACCAGCCTAAGATGATCATAATTGCTAGCGCAATAATCGCTGTTATTAGAGTGCTAAGCGGGCCTAGTACTTGGCGAAAGAAGATAATCAAAAGCCCTGTAATCATTGCAAGAGCAACTATAGGCATGACTTTCATCAAATTCATAAGTTTCCCCCCGAAAGTAATAAAATGAATGCTTTTATATTTAAAAATCTTGCGGCAAATCCGACAAACCCAGATGTTTAGCAATCTTTTTAAAACCAAACCCTTACCTTGAGTTTATGAAGAAGAAAGTAATCATTGACACCAACTTCCTACTCATACCAGGGCAGTTCAGGGTAGATATATTCACAGAGATTGGGAGGATTATGCAGGAGCAATATGTGCTTTACATAATTGACAAGAGCCTGAAAGAGCTTAATAATATAGTTATAACTGGCAAGCAAAAAGACAGGTTTGCTGCAAAACTAGCCCTCGCCCTAGCAATACAGAAAAACTTAAAAACCCTGCATAGTTTCGGGAGTAAAAAGAGCGTTGATGATATTATAGTCTCAAAGGCAGATAAAGATACAATCGTTGCAACCCAGGACAAGGCGCTCAGGGAGAGGCTTAAAGAGAAAGGAGCCAAGATTATAGGATTGCGCCAGCAAAAATATTTAGAGTTTGTCTAAAAGAAAAGGTGCAGAATAATGTTTTACAAAGTAAAAATCAAAGATCACGTCAGGGTCAGCCCTGACAAGTTTGGAATGGACCTGACACAGGCAGTAATCACAGAGATAAAGAGCAAGTATTCAGGCTTTATATCAAAAGAGCTGGGCCTGGTTATTGATGTATCAGAGGTAAATAACATTGGCGAAGGAATAATAATCCCGGGAGACGGAGCATCTTACTATGAAACTACCTTTGACCTGCTGACATTTGAGCCAGAGATGCAGGAAGTAGTTAGAGGAAAGATAAAGGACATTGCTGATTTTGGAGTGTTCTTCTCAATGGGACCAATAGATGGCATGATTCACATAAGCCAGACCATGAATGATTTCGTGAGCTTTAGCAAGGACAAAGTCCTTCTTGGCAAGGATTCAAAGCGAAGCATTAAGGTAGGAGATAGGTGTAGGTCAAGAATCATTGCAATATCATACAAAGATGTGGCTAATCCAAAGCTTGGCTTGACCATGAGGCAGGCAGGCCTTGGAAAAGAGGAATGGATAGAATCAGACTTGAAAGAGGGAGTAGAAGGAAAGCCTAGAAGGCCAGCTGAAGGCAAAGGCCAGGAAAGGCAAGGAAAGCCAAGAAAAGAAAAAGGATAATTTTGGTGATAAGTTATGGGTAACAAAAATGTAATTTTTGGACCCTCAAAAATAGCCGGAGGCGATTTTTGATGGCAAAAAAACAAGTTTGCAGGAGCTGCAAGGTATTCACAGAAGATGACGTATGCCCTATTTGCAAGAGAAAATCATTTGCAACAGTATGGCAGGGCAGGATACAGTTCCTTAATGTTGGCAAGTCAGTGATTGCAAAGAAGATGGGTGTTGAGAAAGAAGGAGAATACGCCATCAAGGTAAGATAGGAAAGAAAAAAAGGTGTTATGCTTATGAATATACAAATAACCAAGGACGAGAAAAAGCCATTGCTCAAGAGAAGGGAGCTTGAAGGAAAGCTTGGCTATGAAGACAAGACTCCTAAAAGGCTTGACATAAGAAAAGAGCTTGCAAAGAAACTCAATGTCAAGGAAGAGCTGGTGATTGTTAAGAGAGTAAAGCCAGACTATGGAACCCAGTCAGCGCACTTGGAAATCTATGTTTATGATGATGAGAAGACTCTCAAGGATCTTGAGCAAGAGTACATGATGGTAAGGCACGGAGCAGCTAAGAAGGAAGAAAAGAAAGAAGAAGCTGCAGCAGAAGAGAAGAAGTAAGCCCCGCCGGCGAATGAGGCGCAATAAATTAAGTTCAAGTTAAAATAAATTAAAATAATGATCCAGGAGAATAAAACATGGCAGTTGACAAGAAAAAAGATGCAGGAAAGAAAGCAGGACCAGTTAAGAAAGGCAAGTCCTACAGGATAGGAAGGCTATACGAGGTCAGTGGCAACAGCGTCAAGAAGAAGAACAAGACCTGCCCTAAGTGCGGGCCGGGAATCTTCATGGCAAGCCACAAGGACAGATGGACCTGCGGCAAGTGCAAGTATAGCGAGAGAAAATAAGATTTCTGACTTTTTCAACTATTTTTATCATTTTTTACTCTTATAGCTTCAACCCAGTTCAAAGTCTAAGCAAAACATATATAATAGGGTATCCTTTCTGATGGTATTAAAGCAATAAAAGATAAAATAAAGGTGATTTTAATGGCAACAACAAAAATCTCAAGGAGATTTTTGGGTTTCCAAAATTACCTTAATAGAGAAAAACTAAAAAGGTGATAATTTTGGCAAAGAACTTATGGGAAACAATTACTGTTTCAGTCGGAATATTAATGCTAGTTGCTGTCCTGGTATTAGCAGGATGCAAAGTAATACCCCCAACCGGTCCTGGAACAGGGACAGGTGGCACAGGTGGGACTGGTGGAACAGGCAGCACTGCTGGCACAGGAACAACCTTGACTCAAGGAACTTATTCTTCAGGAGCTCTATTTGATCCTACTGTTGAGCTCACTGCCAAGAGCTTCAAAACAGAAAAAGAGTTCACTGACTTTGTAAAGAAGAATGCTGGCGGAAGCTATAATTATTATTATGGAGGAATGAGAGGCGGTGTTATGATGGAAAGCAACATGATGAAACTTTCTTCTGTGGCGCCAACAGCAGCCATGGGCGATACTGCTAACGCAGCTGTCCAAGTCAATGCAGAAGAAGGCGGATATTCAACCACTAACAATCAGGTGCGTGGTGTTGATGAAGGAGACATCATGAAAACTGATGGCAACTATATATATACAGTAACTGGCAACACAGTATTTATTATCAAGGCCTATCCTGGAAAAGACGCAGAGATTGTATCAACTATCAAGTTCAAGAGCCAGCCTCAAGGATTGTTTATTAACGGAGACAAGCTGGTAGTGTATGGTAATTTCTATGACCTTGATTATTTCAAGCAGATTGATTTCGTTCCAAAGCAGGGAATGACTTTCTTCAATATATACGACTTGAAGGACAAGGAAAACCCTGACTTGATTAAAGAGTACAAGTTTGAGGGTAATTATTTTGAGTCAAGAATGTATGGTGACTTTGTCTACTTCATAACAACCACAGGCTCATATTACAGGAATCCTTACCCGACTCCTTTGGTGATTGATGGCACTGTGAAAAGTTCAATAGCTTTTGACAGGATATATTATTACCCAATACCTTACCAGTCAGTGCAGTTTGCTAACATACATGCTGTTGACTTGAAAAGCTCTGATAATGACGTGAATTCAAAGAGCGTTGCTGTTGAGAGCAGCCAGAACATGTACATGTCAGAGAACAACATCTTTATCACCTACACAGAGTACATCAATGAGTGGGAGCTAAGGCAGAAAATAACAATTGACTTGCTCACGCCAGAGCTTACAGATTCTGACAAGCAAATAATTGAGAAAATAAAAGACACTGATAATGATGTGCTTTCACAGGCAGAGAAAGAGTCCAAGATAATGCAGATAGTGCAGACATATGCAAACTATATGACTGAGAAAGAGCAGCAGGACTTCAGCGACCAGGTTGACGAGGATTTGCAGAAAAAGCTTGATGAATACGACTACATGGAATACACTATCATTAACAAGGTGAGTGTTGACAATGGAGATATTGAGATAGCAGCCAATGGAAAAGTGCCAGGCCACGTAGTCAACCAGTTCAGCATGGACGAGTACAAGAATATATTCAGGATAGCAACCACTATCAGCCAGAGATGGAGCTACCTAAAAGGAGAGAGCCAGGAAACCCAGTCAATAAATAATGTATTCACTCTTGACAAAGACCTTGAGTTGCTAGACTCGCTCAAAGGCTTAGCAAAAGGAGAAACAATCCAATCAACCAGGTTCATGGGAGACAGGTTATACATGGTAACCTTTAGGCAGGTAGACCCATTTTTTGTAATAGACCTGAAAGATCCTGAAAACATAAAAGAGCTTGGAAAGCTTAAAATTCCAGGATTCAGCAGATACCTTCATCCATATGATGAGAACACCATAATAGGAATAGGAAGGGATGCTTCAGCAACAACAGGAGAGACAAGAGGATTAAAAATCAGCTTGTTCGATGTATCTGATGTTGAGAACCCTGAGGAAATAGCCAAGTTCGTGACAGACGAGAGATATGCTCAGAGCACAGCAGAGTACGAGCACAAAGCCTTCTTGTTCAGCAAGATAAATAATCTATTGGTAATACCTGCTTTCAGCTATAACTATGACAGCAGGTGCTGGGGAGAAGGATGCATTAATCAAGGAAGCCAAGGTTATAACGGAGCATTTGTGTTCAAGATAACCAAGGACGAGATAACCTTGAGAGGCTTGATCGACCACTCGCAAGGCACAGCTAACAGCAACTACTATTACAGCCCTGCAGTTGAGAGAAGCCTATATATTCAGGATGAGCTTTACACCAAGTCACCAAACTTGCTAAGAATAAACAAGATAAGTGATTTGAGCAAGGTGAAGAACATAGCACTGGAAGCAGGCGCAAGCCCGTACCCTGTGTACTGAAAATTTTTTATTTTTTTATTTTTAAAAGAAATATTCAAAAATATTTTATTTTTGTTTTTTCTATTTTATTCTTTGTATGAACATATTAGGCAACTATTCTTATCCCCCCGTCCTCTGGAATAAGGGTCACTTCTTCTTTGAATTTGTATTTCTCAGCCAGTTCTTTAGGTATTCTTAATCCTAGGCTTTTTCCCCAGGGAGTCAGTTTTGCATGATAGCGCTTCATTTCCCTGTACTTCTCTGCTACTTCATGCAATTGCTTCATGTCAACTATTTCAGAGCTGCACTTTGAGCATTTATAGTACTTGTACTCTACTCCTTCAGGAGTCTTGGCTTTGAGTTCTTTCATTTCTCCTTTGCATTCAGAGCATTTCTTCATTTTCTAACCTCTATTGTGACTATTATTATTTTTTCTCCCTCAACCCTGTCCACGCAGATCACTGTGAATTCCTCGTATTCCTTGCAGAACTTGTAATTGTTCTTGCCATGCCTTACCACCCAGCCTCCTTTGAGAGTTGCCTCTATCATATCTGGAGTCACTCCTCTCTCTGTTGCACGAATAAATGCATGCCTCTTTATTTCGAAATCGAACTTGGTGAAATCCATTTTGATATCTCATGATATTAATTAATATTAATGTGTTTATATACTTTATGGTTAAGAACTCATTAATAAAATGCATAGGTAGAAAAGCGGAAATCACAAAATAAAACCGAAGATCTTTCAAAAAGCGTTCAGAAACTCAACTTTCTATTCCTCGTGAACTCCTTAGCCCCAGCAACATCTTCAAGCGCAGTAAGGTCTATTACTCCGCCATAATAGGGCTCTACTTTCATCTTTATGCCTAGGTTATCTATGCCGTATTGCACAGCAGGCTGTATTTCGTATTCTTTTCTGCCAGGATGCCTTTCAACAGGTTCTATCTTAGTGCAGCACTCAAATATTCTCTTGTCAAAAGCAAATAATCCCATGTTTATGAGTATTCTTCCTTTTGGGTCAGGGTAATTGTCCTGCGTATCGCCAGGCCTCTCGATTATCTTGACAAGCTCGTACTTGTCATTTACTTGCATCACAGCCCACTGGCGGACTTTTTCTTTCTGTAGATTTGAGAAGGTTTGGTTTTCTAATCCATCCCTGTCAAAGCCTATTGCGCCCCACTCCCCCTTTATGTTTACAATCAGCTTAATTGCTTCAGTTGGATAAACATCATCATACCACATGGTTATGAATGAATCATCACCAGCGACTTCCTTGGCTGATAATAATGCATTTGCAGTTCCTAGTGGCTGAGCCTGGAGAGCATAATCAACTTTCACACCGCCTATTTTTCGCCCATAATATTCCTTTATCGTATGCCCCCCAATTTCATTAACAACAAATATAATCCTTTTAATGCCTGCATCAATAAGGTTTTGCACAGAAGAATCAAATATTGGTCTGCCATCCAAGCCCAGAATCATGCCTTTTAATCCTTTTTTCACAGACTCTTTCTCAAGAGGGTCCAGATTGCTCTTTTCAACCTTAAGCTGCATTCTGGAGCCAAGCCCTCCTGCCATTATTATTGCTGTTCTTATCATGCTATCCGAAGGTTTATTACTTTTTTTAAAAATTTTATCTATTTTTTTTCGCAAATTTTATATAAAACCAGTTTTTCTGATACTAATATGACAGACTTAGTGGCCTGCCTTGGAACTGGCAAAGGAACATGGACAGGAGTGCTTAAGCTAATCAGCAAGCCTGATTTTGAAAAAATATTCCTCGTTGTTAACCAGTGGACCAAGGATAACCTTAAGATTAACAAGCCTAACCTTAACTTTGTGATAATTAATTCTGAGGAAAAGACCACTAAATTACGAGACGATATTGTTAAGCAGCTCGAAGGAAAGATAACTGGGTTTGAAGTAGGTGTTAATCTTGATTCTGGAACAGGCAGAGAACACACAGCACTCCTCACAGCTCTAATCAAGCTCGGCCTTGCATTAAGGTTTGTTGTTGCAGAAGGAGAAGAGATAGAGGAAGTGTGAATTCTTCCTGTCAGAAATAACCTTTTCTTAATGATAATATTTAAATAAAATCTTATCTTCCCCTAATTGCAAAATGGATGAATCAACTGCAGAATTAGACCAGCTGGTGACTAAGCTGCCAAAGGTCATGCCTGGTACTGTAGAAATGGTCATAACTCACCTAAAACCAGGAGGAGATTATTACCTTGATAAATTAGAATACCTGGCTCTGACTAATTATACTCTTTATCGCTTCATAGATACTTATTCCAGGGGAACAACTTATCCTGATGAGACAGTCCACACTGCGCTTTTGGCATATAGCCTCCTGGAAGAAGAAGCACGAAAAGTGCCGGTGATAACAAAGCAGGTCACTGATAGAGTAGAAGACGAAAGGTTTTTCGGCACTGAACAAGAGTTTGCCTCGCCAATACTTCATCGCATGGCTAGCGAAAACCCACACTATTATAATGCAATAGCATCACATATAAACACTTCAAAAGACCACGGAATGAACTGGATAACAGTTGCTTTGATGTACAGGCTGTTTGAGAAGCAGGCAGAACTTAATAAGCTGAAAATAAATTAGACCGCTCTTTGTTTCTTTCTTAACGCAAAGCTATTTAAATGCTCCTTCAGTTCTCTTATTTTATCAGTTAAATAAAACATTTAGGGGTGGATTATGTGGTTGATTGGACTAGTATGATGTCAGGTATGATGTCAGAGTGGGGTAATACAATACCTGCGCCAATGGCAGCGTTCTTCGCAGCTTTTCTTGTGATCGTGATTATTATCTGCATTGCAATGTACATTTATACTTCACTAGCATGGTACACGATTGCTAAGAAGCTTAAGCATAATGCGCCTTGGCTTGCTTGGATACCGATAGCTAACATAGCACTAATGCTTCAGCTTGGAGGATTTCATTGGGCTTGGGTTTTTCTTTTGTTAGTGCCAATCCTTGGCTGGATTGCTCTTGCTGTTCTTATCTTCATAGCTACTTGGAGAGTGTTTGAGAAGAGAAAATATCCTGGCTGGCTTAGCCTTATTCCATTGGCTGGTTGGATTCCGTATGTAGGAGGATTGGCAAGCATCGGATACCTGATAATCCTCGGATTTGTTGCCTGGAAGGATATGAAGTAAGAATAAAATTTCTTTAATATTTTTTTATTTTCTATTTAAGCATTATTCCTAGAAGATTATACATCAGCCTGTCAGCAACCCTTATCATGTTTCTGTAGCTGGTCGCTTCTAGTATTACACAGTTGCCATAAGAATAAACTATGTTTTTTTGGCTGAGAGTAATCCATATCACCATGGTCTTGTTATTCGCATCACTGCAGGTCACTACTGGCGTTCCTGTGTCTACTGTGGTGTTCTTGGGCTGCTTGATAAATGCTGAGTGCGTGTCAACATTAAGCAAGCCATATCTTTGGCCTGTTACCTTGGCTATTTCTACCCCTGCTATTACTATAGTATTATTATTTCCATCAGGGTCCATAGTGATGTAGATGCTTCCGTTATTGTCTCTCAAGCTAAAGAACTTATCTCTGATGGATGCGTCTACAGGAATGTCTTCTAGCTCAGATGGGTGGTAATAGAATGGTATCTGGTAGGGCTGGTTTCCTTTTTGCACAATAGTGTACCAGTAACCTTCTTCGTCTTTTACAAAGTCAAATCCATTGTACTTATTATTGTCAATAGCGGCTTGACGAATATAGCGTGGCACAAAAACAATGGCGAGAAAAATAAGTATTATCACTCCTGCGAATATGATGAATTGGATATTCTGCTTCTTCTTAGTAATCACTACTTCTTCTTTCTTTTCAGAAAAGTCTGTCTTTTCTGGAACAGCAAGCTTTTGCTTGCTTGTTTCTTCTTGAGTATCTGATTTGACAGGAACTGCTTTTTCTTCTTCCTTGCTCTCTGATTTTTTTTCAGGTGCGGACTTTCCTATTTTTTGCCCCAAAGGGGGCCCCCTTTTCTTCTCACTCATCTTTTATAACACCATAATAAGAATACAATAGCCTGTCTCTCATCCTTAAGAATTCTGTGCCTCTTGCATTGAGATAGATGCAGTTGTCAATGTCAACAATACCTGCTGTATCTGACATGTTCATAATAATAACTGGTGTTTTCAGGGTTGCATTGGCGCAGGTAATCAAAGGCAGGCTAGGATAATCAGTTGAGGCATTTAGCACTCCATCTAAAATAACCTTATTCAGGCTCTGGCTTAAGTCAAACCTTACCAATTCTATAATCTGGATGTTAACTGTGTCAGCAGGATTAAAGGTGAGCATTACAATATAAGCTTCTTTTATCTTGTTAGGGACGGCGCTTGACACATTGATGAAATCGCTCTGGCTTGGCAGGGAGTAGAAAATCATTTCCTTGCCATTAATCTTAGTAACATACTGGTTGCCGTTGAGCTGGAATTTGTAGCCATTGTAGCTCAACGAGCTGGTCTGGTTGCCTATGATTATGCCAAAGGTAGAAAGTATCATTATCAGTGCGATAACTATGCCCATCACAACCTGCTTTGCCTTATTGCTTTTTCTCTCATGCCTTCCCATATAAGCATGGATAAATTAGCTATTTAAAAAAGTTGCTGTAGCTTCTACTAGAATAGACAAAATTTATAAACCCGCCTGGCTTCATCTGACTCATAGCACAAGAGAGCTGTTTTCTCGTGTGTTACAAAAAAATTGCAGAGGTTTAAAATCCCTCGCTTTAGTGTGCAATTTTTTTGACCAAAAATTCACGA
>CAYGYA010000040.1:0-5470 GCA_964354085.1 uncultured Methanosarcinales archaeon | reverse complement strand
CGTGAATTTTTGTTAGAATAAGAATGGAGGAACAAGTTAGAATGAGAGATTTTGAGAACGAAGGCCATGGAGATGGCAGAGGCGGTGGATTCAGAGGAGGCGGCGGTGGCTTCAGAGGAGGCGGTGGCGGTGGCTTCAGAGGAGGAGGCGGAGGAGGCGGTGGCTTCCAAAGAGATTTTGGCCCAAGAGAGATGCACAAGGCAGTATGTGCTGATTGTGGAGCAGAATGCGAAGTCCCTTTCAAGCCAATAGAAGGCAAGCCTGTTTATTGCAAGAATTGCTTCATGAAAAGAAAGCCCCAGCGTTAAAAGTTAATCTGGACAATTATATAGCTCAGATAGAAATTATTTGTTTTTTTATTATGGTTTCTTTATTATCCTAAGGGGTTTTCTTGTGTTTTCGTCTGTTTAAATGAAAAACTTTAAGAAACCATAAAACCCTCTATGAGTAATATGCTGACAGACAAGGAACTAAAGGCAAGGTTTAAGAAAATTGCTAGCTTAGAGCCTGACAAGTACTATGCAACCAGTGTCTTGAAAAAAGAAGGCTTTATGAGAAAGCAGTGCAAGTGCAAAACCTATTTCTGGACTGTTCATAAAGACCAGGAGACTTGCGGAGACCCTTCTTGCATGGGAGGAGTTGATATTTTCAGGGGAACTCCTGTCAAGAAGAAACTAAGCTTTATTGATGTCTGGCTCGGGTTTAAGAAGTTCTTTGAAGAAAGGGATTACAAGGCAATCAACAGGTACCCTGTGATTGCAAGATGGAATCCCACAATTGATTTCACAAACTCATCAATAGCAGCTTTCCAGCCCTATGTTATTAGCGGAGAATCACCTCCGCCTGCAAAAAAACTAGTCATACCGCAGTTCTGCCTGAGATTCGGGGATGTTGACAATGTGGGAGTGACTGGAAGCCATTGCACAGGATTTGTGATGATAGGACAGCATGTTTTTGTAAGCCCAGAAGAATGGGACCAGGATGAATTATTCCATGATATTTATGATTACATAACAAAAGAAGTAGGAATACCAAAGGGTGAGCTTACCCTGCATGAGGAATCATGGGCAGGAGGAGGAAATTACGGGCCTTGCATGGAATTCTTTAGCAGAGGAGTAGAATTGTTCAACCAAGTTTACATGATGTTTGAGCACAAGGATTCAGGTGACAGGGAATTAAAGATAAAAGTCCTGGACATGGGTCTTGGCATGGAGAGAGTTGCATGGTTCAGCCAGGGAGCATTGACCATGTATGATGCAGCATTCCCAACAGTAATAGCAAAACTAAGGAAGAACCTGAAGGTTGAGTTTGATGAATCTCTTTACAAGAAGTTCGCTCCCTTAGCATCCAAGCTTAATCTTGATGAAGCAGATGATATTGACAAGCAATGGAAAGAAGTAGCAAATCAATTAGGTGTGAGCATTGATGAGCTAAAAAAGAAAATCCTTCCAATGACTGCTCTTTACTCAATAGCAGAGCATTCGCGAGCACTGTTATTCGCGCTAATTGACGGAGGGCTGCCATCAAACATTGGCGGTTACTATAACCTGCGAGTAATTTTTAGGAGAGCAATGGACTTTATTGAGATGTTCAAATGGGATGTTTCATTACCAGAAATATGTGAGTGGCATGCAGAATACCTGAAGCCAATTTATCCTGAGCTTACCAAGGGTTTGGTTGATGTTAAGAAAATCCTTGAAGTAGAAAAGCAAAAGTATTACCAGAGCAAGAAAAAAGGAGCGTACATAGTAGATCAGCTCTTAAAGAGCAAGAAAGAATTAACAACTGACAAGCTAATAGAGTTATACGACAGCCACGGCATAAGCCCAGAACAAGTAAGAGAAGAAGCTGCAAAGCTTAACATGAAAATAGAGTTGCCTGAAAACTTTTATGCTCTTGTTTCTGACAAGCACTCCAAAGCAGAGCAGCAAACCCAGACCAAGAAAGAAATCGAGCTTGACCTGAAAAATATTCCTGCAACACAGGCATTGTACTTTGATGCCTATGATTATGTTGACTTTGAGGCAAAAGTCCTGAAAATAATTGATGACAAATATGTTGTGCTTGACAGGACAGCATTCTATCCAACCAGCGGAGGCCAGTTGCATGACAAAGGCTTCATTAACAAGACAGAAGTAGTCGAGGTCTTTAAGCAAGGTAATGTGATAGTTCATGTTGTTAAGCATAAGCCTGACTTTGAAGAAGGAGACCAGATAGCTGGAAAAATAGATTTTGACACAAGGCTGCAGCTGGCACAGCATCACACAGCAGCTCACATTATAAATGGAGTGGCAAGAAAAGTATTAGGCAATCACGTATGGCAGGCAGGAGCATCCAAGTCATTAGAGAAAGCAAGGCTTGACATAACCCATTATGATTCATTAACAGATGAAGAAGTTGGTAAGATAGAATACATGGCAAATGAGATAATCAGGAATAACCTTCCAGTTTACAAGAGCTTTATGGAAAGGAACATTGCGGAAGCAAAATACGGCTTCACACTCTACCAAGGAGGAGCAGTGCCTGGAAGACAAATACGAGTAGTGGCTATTTCAGGACTTGATGTAGAGGCTTGCGGAGGAACACACCTTGACCTGACAGGAGAAGTAAATCTTATCAAGATTCTAAAGACAAGCAAGATTCAGGATGGCATTGTGAGGATTGAGTTCACAGCAGGCAATGCAGCTGTAAAAACAGTAAGGCAGGAAAAAGGAGTGCTTGAAGAAACTGCGAAAATGATGGAAGTTGATATTGACCAGTTGCCAGGCAGGGTTGAGGAATTATTTGACAAATGGAAAAAAGCAAGAAAAGCAGCTCAAAAAGGCAAGAAGCTTGAAAAGCAAGAGCTTGAAGAGCTTGAATTAAGAAGCGCAATTGCTTACAAAGGAGAAGACACTCTCATCAAGCTTGCAGAAATCCTCAAGACCCAGCCAGAGCATATAAACAAGACAATAAAAAGATTCTTAACAGAGCTTGAAGAATATAAGAAGAAGATAAGATAAATAAAAAAGTATTTTTCTATCTGATTGTTAAATTATTATTACTTCAATTACTTCATAATCCTGACAAACAATGCCAGCACTATAAGGATTGCTCCTATGAGTATTGTTCCTAGTCCATGAGCAAGCCCTGAAACTGTCTCATTAAGGTATTTTGCAAAGCCAATGAGCATGAACATTCCTCCTATGAACATCATGAGGAACAGGATAGAAGTCTTAATCACTTTAATGGTTGCTCTCTCAATCTTCTGCTCCAAGTCCTTGATGGTCTTGTCAACCTTGTCCTTGAGCTTGCTCATCCCTTCGCCTAATAAGAAATTGCCTGCTTCTTTGAAAAACTTAGCCATAAAACACCCCCTGATATAACTTGATTAGGTAGAGAACTTGTTGTTTTTTTATATATCTTTTTATTTTTCAATTTTTTTTTATGTATGTTCTTCCATAAAATATTTAAATAACTTGTTTCATATAAGATTTTTAATTCTCTTGTTTTTTTGGCAAGGGATGACTCATACAGAGAAAGAGTAATAACGCGAGTAATAACGCTCATCATAGGTGAGCACAATAGGATGGTTCATATGTTCAGATCACCACACTTAGAATTAGTCTGCCCTGCTTGCAGAAAAGAGCATAATGGAAAGCATGATAAGAATAATTGGAAGCCTGAGTTCTGGAAGCATGAGCATTACAAAACCTTGACGTGCAACTGTGGCTATAAGATTCATGTCAAGACAGAACACTCTCATTCAGGTCATTATTAAAAAAGCATCAGATATATTAAGATATATTATTATGGCAGGGTGTTTCTTCTCAGATTATCCCTGAAAACAGTGAACAACAGGTAAATCAGGATTATGGCTGCTAAGACTATAAATGCTTTTGACATAAATGAATCTGTCTTGTAAGTAAGGCTTGCTCCTATGACAAAAGCTGCCACAAGCAAGGACATGATTAATCTCCAGCTCTCTATTCTTATTTCCCTGGTCAAGCCTCTTATGTCAGTATTAATAGAATCAAGGGCTATGTCTGCTTTCTCAATAGTCCTATAAACTTTTTTAGACTCTCCAGGCAAGCCATGAACAAAATCTGCTAACATCTTAGCCTCACTGGTGAGGCTTTTAATGAATTCAGAAGCGCTAGTTTTCTGCTTGACAAGCTTGACAAGGAAAGGATGAGTTGCCCTTACCAGGTTAAACTCAGGGTTTAGCTCAATGCTCAACCCCTGCAAGGTCAGGAGTGCTTTTCCAAGCAATACAAAATCCCTTGAAAACATTATCTTGTGCTTCTTAGCAACAGCCAGGCTATTAAGGAATAATTGCACCATGTCGACCTTTTCAATACTTGCATCATAATATTCTCCTAGCGTCTCGATAATATCTTTTTTCAGGGCATCAGCATCAACATCTTCATCAACCAGGTTAAGGCTTATGAATGCTTTCACAATGCTGTCAGTATCCTTGGTCAGGAGGCTTATGAACAAGAAGCCAATCTTTTCTTTCATCCCCTCATCAATCCTTCCAACAATCCCAAAATCAATAAAGCCTATGCCTCCTTTGTTAAAAATAATATTGCCAGGATGAGGATCTGCGTGGAATAATCCGTCAATAAATATTTGCTTCATCACACTATTAACAATAAGCTGTGAAAGATTTTTCTTGTCAACACGCTGATAATTGCCAGGATGAGATATTATCTTCCTGATTTCAACTCCCTCAACAAACTCCATGGTCAAAACCCTTTTAGTAGTCAGCTGGTCATAAACCAAAGGAATCTTGACTTTTTTATCATCCTTGAAATTATTATGGAATAATTTTATTATGTGAGCCTCTTTCATATAATCAAGCTCATCCTGTGAGTAGCGCTTGAACTCCTCAAATATCTCCTCAGGGTCAACCAAGCTTTGCTTAACATAATGCTTGAAAAGCCTTGCAAGGTATTCAAGAATTTCAATATCTGTATCCATAAGAGCCCTTATGCCTGGGCGCATAACCTTAACAGCAACTTTCTTGCCATTTTTCAGTCTTGCAACATGAACCTGCCCAACACTCGCAGAAGCTATTGGCTTTTTCTCAAAACTCCTGAAGAGCTTATTAACAGGCATCTTAAGCTCAGACTTAATAACATGCTCAACCTCATTATAAGGAATAGGCTCGCAATCATCCTGAAGCTTAGCAAGTTCATCACAATATTCTTTTGGAATAAGGTCGGGCCTAAGGCTTAATAACTGTCCTAATTTGATAAAGCTGGCTCCAAGCTCCTCAAACATCATCCTGAGTTCAACAGGCCTGGCAGTCTTCTTCTTAGAAAAGAAAGTCTTTTTCTTAAGTCCAGATCTCTCTAGAAAAAAGCCTAGCTCATGCTTAGTGATTACACTAAGAACCTGCTCAAACCTCTTAATCCCTGCAAACCGCCTGGGTATACTAAACATCAAATAAAAGAATAGAGCTATGAGTTTATATAGTTTATTGAAA
>CAYGYA010000039.1:0-14181 GCA_964354085.1 uncultured Methanosarcinales archaeon | reverse complement strand
GGCAGAATCATATTGCGCTGCACATATATTAACACCAGGAGCTACAATATCTGGTTTTATAATTACGCTTGTACCATCCCCCCATTCAACTGGCCCACGCGAGCTGAAAGCTGCTAGCACATCACTTTTATCAGCGGCACCAACAGTAATTGCCTTTCTGGCTGCTCCAGGAGAGCCTATTGTATTCTCCCAGGGACCGCTATTGCCAGCAGCAGCAACTACAACAACACCATTATCAACTGCAGTATCTGTTGCCTGTGAAACAGGATCATCAGGATCACCGTCTCCTCCAAGGCTCATGCTAATGACATCAGCATGGTCAGAAAAATCTCCATCATTATTAGGGTCAACAGCCCTTTCAATACCCGCAATTACACCTTCCATTGTTCCGGAGCCATCTGCTCCCAGGACCTTATAACCAAGAAGTTTTGCATCTGGGGCTACACCTTTAAGAGCGCCATTACCTGCAGCAATGCCTGCGCAATGGGTTCCGTGTCCCATGTCATCCATTGGGTTATTGTCATTATTAATAAAGTCATAGCCTCCCACAACTTTGCAGCTTGGTCCTAAGCAGCCACCTAAATCTAGATGAGTATAATCTATGCCTGTGTCAACTATGGCAATTATGATATCTTTTCCTGTTAAGCAATTTGCTTTTATTCTTCCTATTGTATTTGCTTTAATCTGAGCTTCTGTCAGAGAAAAATTATGAATCCTGACTTCATCAACAATGCCTTTAAAGTATGTGCCATCCCGTCCTGGTGAATCATATCCTATAGTTAATTGAGAGTAGCTGCCTACATCCCCAGTCACAGCAGCTTGGCTAACTAGATTCCAGTCAATGTAAAGCTTAATAGTTGTTCCATTATAAGTGCCTACAAGATAGTGCCACTTATTATCTTCGAGGGTAAATCCTTTACTAACAGAAATTTTTTTCCCTTGAGTGTTACTAACCCCGAGTCCAATCTTACCCTTAATATAGTTCAAAAAGAATCCTGTTTGAAATTTATTATTCGCTTGTTTTGTTAAAATTTCCATATCCTTTTTTTCACTTATTTTAACCCATGCTTCTACAGTAAAATCCCGGGTGATTTCATAGGTGCTAGTCGAAGTGAGAATATAATCATCTATGCCGTCAAATTGAAGCCCAGTTTTTGACAGTCCTTCAGCATATATCGCATTTCCACGTATTGATGCATTATATATTCCTCTTGAATCTATAGCGATATTGCCAGATCCTTCATCTAGCTTATAATACACCTTAGCTCCATAATCATTTGTTTTACACTCATTACCATCTGGGCCAATTAGCCATACGTCATCAGCGTTTATCAAAGGAACAGAATCCATTAGATTAGCATATACTCTGGTGTTTGGATAAACATTTTGAACATCATCAAGTTGCCTGATTTGTTCTGCTTCTGAGGCAGAAATATCTACTGCGATGCCATTAAAGACTTTATTAAATTCATTCTTTATATTTAGCCTTTTACCCAGTTTACCTTCAATATTGCTCTTGGCACGCACATGCTCGTCGTTTAAAACTTTTTTACGGGACTGAATATCAATAGCATTACCAGTTATGCTATTCAAACTAAGCCCTGCTTCGCTAATTGTTTTCAGTAGAGGTTTTTCTTTGAATTCGATAATATATCCGTCTGATTCAGAAGGGGACTGAACTTTACTACCTTTTAAGTCGTCAATTGACATCATCTTGCCTTCAGGACCAGCAAGATAAATCAAAGTTTCCGCATTATCACTGGATGTGGCAGATGAAGGAATCTCCTCTTCTGTCGATTGTGTTTTCCCTGCTGTTCCAAACAATGTTTCTCTCGGTCCCAGAGGTTCTAAAACCATCAGGAGAATTAAGCCAAACATTGCAATGACAATAATTGAAAGAACTAAACCTTTTTCATGATTCACGAATTTCACCCTTTTCCTTTAAAATTTTAATGTGCGTATCTCTTCTTGTCACAAGAATATATAAACTTTTAGATTTATGATAAAAGAACATTCTTTTTCAAAACATTTATATAAAAATCATGCAATAATTAGAATCATGAAATTGCTAAAGCATAAAATCAAGCATCCTCTCGAATTAATAATCCTTGTTACCTTGATAGCTGTCTTATGCCTGATAATAATGTTCTTGAAGTTTCCTGGTTAAGAAATAGTATTATTTTGCTATCTTCTCTTCGCCATTATCAGCAGCTTCTAATTTCGCAATGCTAACAACCTTGTCTTTTGGCTCTAGCTTCATTATCCTCACGCCCTGGGTATTCCTGCCAATCACGTTTATATTATGCGCAGGCATTCTTATTAGTATTCCTTTCTCAGACACTACCATTATCTCGTCATTATCATTTACTGCTTTGATATCAACTACTTTTCCATTTCTGGGACTGCAGATAATATTGCGGACTCCTTTTCCTCCTCTGGTTATGAACCTGTACTCTTCAAGATTGCTTCTCTTGCCATAACCATTCTCAGTTATAGTAAGCACCGTCTCATTATTCTTGGCTATTATCATTCCAATCACTTTATCATCTTTTGCAAGTCTTATGCCTCTGACTCCAAAACTTCCTCTGCCAACAATCCTGACGTCTTGTTCAGAGAACTTTACCGCCTGGCCATTCTTGCTTGCCATGAGTATCTGCTGCTTTCCATCAGTAAGCACTACTCCAATAACCTCGTCGCCAGAGTTAAGGTTGATTGCAATAATGCCTCCTTGCCTTGGATTGCCGTATTCTGCAAGATTAGTCTTTTTAATCAAGCCTTTCTTGGTAGCAAATAATAGGTAATGAGTGTCATCAAATTCTTTTACAGGAATAACTGCCTCTACTTTCTCATTAGGTTCAACGCGTACAAGATTAATAACTGGCTTGCCCTTGCTAATCCTTGCAGCTTCCGGGATATTGTAGACTTTTAGCCAGTGCACCTTTCCTTTATCAGTGAAAATCAGCAAGTATGAGTGAGTGTTGGCTACGAACATATGCTTTATGGAATCTTCTTCCTTTGTAGTTGCTCCTATTACTCCTTTTCCTCCTCTGCGCTGGGTCTTGTAAACCTCAACAGCCTGCCTCTTGATATAGCCTGCATGGCTTATGGTGATAACATCATCCTCTGGCTTTATCAGGTCTTCCATGTCAAGGTCTTCATCACCAAACTCCTCAATAATTGTTCTTCTCTCATCACCGTATTTTTCAATGAGCTCTTTCATCTCATTCTTTATTATCGCAAGTATTTTTTTCTCATCAGCAAGAATCTCTTTTAGTTTCTTAATTATTTCAATAAGCTCATTGTGCTCATCTTGTATTTTTTTCTGCTCAAGCCCTGTTAACCTTTGCAGTTTCATGTCAAGGATTGCCTGAGCTTGTATTTCTGTGAGCTTGTAAACAGTCACCAAGTTCTTTTTTGCAACTCCAGGGTCTTTTGAAGTCTTGATGAGCTTGATAACGGGGTCAAGGTGTTGCAATGCAACAAGCAAGCCTTTTAGTATGTGAGTTCTCTCCTCTGCTTTTTTCAAGTCATAAGTAGTCCTTTTCCTGACAACAACTTGCCTATGGCTTAAGAAGCTCACAAGCAAATGCTTGATGTTAAAGGTTTTAGGCTGGTTATCTTCAAGAGCAATCATTATTGCGCCAAAGCTGGTCTGCAAACGAGTGTGCTCAAATAGTTGGTTCTTTACAACTTCCTGATTAGCTCCTTTTTTCAATTCGAGAACAATGCGCATGCCTTTCCTGTCGCTCTCATCCCTGATGTCAGAAATGCCTTGAACTATTTTATTATTGACAGCATCAGCCATCTGCTCTATTAATTGGGATTTGTCAAGCTGATAAGGAATCTGAGTGACTATAAGGCTTTGTCTGTCCTTTTTTTCTTCTAAATCAACTTTTGCCCTCATAGAAATAGAGCCTTTGCCTGTTGTATAAGTATCAAATATTCCCTGCCTTCCAAGGATTATTGCTCCTGTTGGAAAATCAGGTCCTTTAATGATTTGCAGGATATCTTTTATCTCAATATTAGGATTATCAATCAGAGAACTGACTGCCTGGCACACTTCTTTCAGGTTATGAGGAGGAACATTGGTTGCCATTCCAACTGCAATGCCGCTGCTCCCATTAATCAAGAGATTAGGAATCTTGCTTGGTAGTACCACTGGCTCTTCTAGGCTGCCGTCAAAATTAGGAATAAAGCCAACTGTTTCCTTGTCAATATCAGCGAGCAATTCGTCACTGATCTTTGAAAGCTTTGCTTCTGTGTACCTCATGGCTGCTGCAGCATCTGCGTCTATGCTTCCAAAATTTCCTTGACCAAGAATGAGAGGATATCTCAATGAAAAATCCTGGGCCATCCTTACAAGGGCGTCATAGACAGCAGTGTCTCCGTGAGGATGATACTTACCAAGCACTTCTCCGACAATCCTTGCGCACTTCTTAAAAGGAGTATTGTGCCTGATTCCTATGTCATTCATTGCATAAAGAATCCTTCGATGGACTGGCTTTAAGCCATCCCTTACATCAGGCAAAGCCCTGCCTACTATGACGCTCATGGCGTAGTCGAGGTAGGATGCTTTCATCTCATCCTCAATGACTGCTCGAATAATTCTCTGCTCAACTGGCTGAGCTTCTTTTTTCGGCTGGTCTGCCTGCTTGATAGGTGTCATATTTCATCCTTAATTTTGATAAGATCATTAGCACGATTTCTCGTCGATAAAAAGTAAGCTAATTTGGTTTATAAGTGTTGTGATTTTTTATATTATTTTCAATAAGGAAAATATGTGTATCTTTTAAAGGCTTCTTATTCTCCAAGCAACCCTTGCTCACGAAAATCTTTCTCATAAAAAAGCTTGAAAATAAGGTCTCCGTCCCATATTACTAATCTTTCTGAACAATAGTCATTCAGAGGTCTGATACCACACTTCACATTACCATTATCTTCAACACCGTTCTCATAAATCCTCAAAAAGCGAATCCTAGGATCAACTTTTTTTACTAGCTCTTGGCAAGGCTTCTCCAGAACCGCCCTGCATAAATCAACAGACTCGCTAGGTTTCAGCCCGAGCCTCTTAAAAGCCTCAAGATAAGGGCAGAAATTCCTGGAATGAACATCAATCAAGATAAAGCCTTGATCCTGATCAATAATTTTCTGAAAAACCTTTTCTATCCCGTGAATCTCAAGTTCCTTAAACGGGATTCTCATGTATTCTCCATATAAAAGATAAAAAGCCTTATCAATATGCATTAGTTTATCAGATTTCAAATATTCCAATTTGTCATTGTTTTCCTTAAACCAATCTAGCCTCTTTGCAGTTATCTGAGCTTCGATTTCACTTAATTTCATTCTAAATTCATCAGGATAAAATCTGTACCTAAAAGCAGGCCAGAATAGTTCTATTTTTTCTTCTATAGCCCGCCTCTGTTCTATTGAAAAGTTTCCCACTGAAAAGAGAAATATTGGCTAATTTAAAAGCATATCTGCAAATCAAGCTCTTCTCACAATCCTGCTCTTCTTCAAGCCAGAATGAATCTTGAACCTGTGACCGCAATAGACACAAGTCTTGACGCTGGTTATAATTTTCTTAGGATTGGTCTTTTGCTTATGCTTGCATTTAGGGCAGATAACTATGAGTATCATGCTGTGAGATAGGATTATCTGGTTTATAAGCCTTACGCGCACTTGTCCAGTGCCTAGAACAACAACTCTTCGTACTTTGTCTTCTTTACTTTGTCAAATGCTTCTTTGTAGTTATCTGCTTTTTGCTTCAGAGCATCAAGCATTTCCTTGTAAGTGTCATGATTGGTTAATTTCTCTATGTGCTCTTTAGGGAACTTGCTCAGATATTCGAACATGATCCTTTTTGGCCTTTCTTTTGCATATAGGCAGTGGTCCAGATAGCCTGCAATCCCACATCCAGTGGTAAACTCTGGTTTGGGGATATTATTTATTTTGCAGAACATGTCTTCTACTTCCAGCCTATTAAAGATTAGCATTGGCTTAACAAGCATAACACCAGAATTAAGCTCTAGCCTTGGAAAGAAATGAGAGAAATGCTCTAGGTGCTCGTCTTTAATGCTTATCCTGCGCATATGCTCATAATCAATTCCTTCCTCTGCAACTTTCTTGTAGCCAGTACCAAAGAATTCTGTTAAATAAGCAAGCAAGTCATAATTATTATGCCCTGTTGCAATGATAATATTCTGCTTCTTCTCGTGAGCAATCATTTCTGCAATTATTTTCCTGCGCACCTGCTTACAGAGCAAGCAAGGGGTTCGGGTTTGTTCTAATCCCCTACAGTCAGTCTCTGCTATTCGCGATTTGAATTTCTTAAAGCCCTTACCTATCCTATCTATTGTTGCATTTACCTCTTTGGGTGTCAGTCCAAAAACCATTTGCGGAAACACAACATTCAAGTATTCAAGTTTTAAGTCTTTTCTCTTTTTTGCATACTCTCTTAGCAGGTAACTCATTACTGTGGAGTCCTTTCCTCCTGAAACCAGAACAAAGACAAATGAATTATTAGGAAGCAAATTCTCTTTAGAAACATACGCTTCAAAAACCTTTTGATAATCTTCTAATTCCATTTTCAAGAACTTTTTTTCCGCCTGGGGCTGATTAGTCTTTTCGTTTATTTAGACCTCTTTTTCCTCCTCTTCTGTCTCTTCGTCTCCTTCCTCATCCTCGCCTTCTTCTGCCTCTTCATTGCCTTTGGCTTTGTTTTCTTTAACAGGTTTTCCTGACTCATCTAATCCCATCTCTTTCATTAAGTCAGTTGTTCTTTTGAAAGAATCATCTTGGTCAAGATCATCATTCTTCTTGCTAAGCTCTGAAATCCTGTCATCAATTGAGTTAAGGAACTCACGGTCTGGCTTAATAGTGTCAATAGTCTCTTTCTCTTCCTGAGGAAGAGCATCAATAACTTCAAGGTCTCCGAGGGTTTGCTTCTCACCTTCTTGTTTTTCCTCTTCTTTCTTCTCATCCCCTGGAGCAACATCCACAACTTCAAGCTTGCCCATTTTCTCAGGTTCCTTCACATCCTTAAGAACTTGTTTCACAGCTTCATGGTCAGCAACATCAAAATACTCAAAGAACTTGGGTGTCAGGCTGAGCTTGAAGCTTCTTCCTTCTTTTTTCTTCTCAATAAAGCCCTGCTCTACAAGAATTCCAACATGCTCATAGCAGTTTGTGCCTCTGGCCTTGACAATGTCTGCCTGCATTGCAGGAGCCTTGTAGGCAATAACTCCCAGGGTTTCAAGAATAGGGAAGGGCAGCTCTGTGTCAGCAATAATCTTGGTGACCAGGCCCATATATTTTTCGCGAACATTAAGTTTCCAGCTGTCGCCAGAATTCATAAACATTAGGCTTGTATCTCTCTCATCATAATCCTTTTTAAGGGATTCCAGAGCTTCCTTAACCTCTTTTTCAGAATGATTAGTTAGGTCTGCAAGCTCTTTCTCTTTCATCATCTTGCCTGATGAAAAAAGCAATGATTCAATCTCTTTTTTTAGCTCCACTTTTTTTCTCACCCTTTTGAAAATTAACTTTATGATGATATTCTTCTCCTTTTTTCTCAAGCTTGCCTTGTTTTATAAGAGCGTCAAAAAAAGGCTTTAGTTGCTCTTCAGGCATGCCTGTCTTCTCACTAATCTCCTTTGTCTTGTGATAATGCTCAGTAGCAAGTATGATTATGTTCTGGATTAAAGCATTCATAGTCTTAACAGCCAATTGGTCCTTGGTAGTGGTCTCCCTTACTGAAGCAGATATCTCATGCAACTTAGCCAATAAGTCATTGAACCAGTTGGTCAGGTCCTTGTCGCTAAACCTTAATTCCTCTGGCGCAATTATCTCTACGCTTGCAGGCATGAAGTTAACGCACAGCCAGTTAAGCTTGTCAATATTATCAAAGAGCATCTCTAAATCAGCATAGGTGCTGAATAGCCCGCCTTCCATTTCCTCTGCTTCTCCGAATTCCTCATCAAGAATCTTAATCTGGGAATCATTCCTTATATTGTTGACATAGCTTTTAATAGCATTTTCAACATATTCTTTTGGGTTGCCAATAAGCTCAAATGCCACTTGGCAGAGCACTGCTCCTGCCTTTATCTTCTTCTGCAGTTCTTTCTCATCCATGAATATTTTTGAAGCCAGGAGAATATATAAAATTATCGCTTCTTTAAGAGAACCAGCCCAACCACAACCAGCACACCAAGGCCTATTAATATAAAGGGAACGTATTTCTGAACCTTAAGACTAGATGATTCATACACAACGCTGCTGGTAATTTCATTTATTGGCTCTTTGGTTGCGTTTTTTATTTCATAACTATTGTTTTTCCCAGATGAAAGTTTTTTTACTGCAACTCTATTGTTAACTTTTGAGGCTACTGCAATTGTTTTGTTTGTTTTTGCGGTTATTGCAATTGTTCTGTTTGCTTTCACTACCTTGCTGCCTTCAAGCTTAACAAATAATTCCTTGCTATCAATTACTTTCTTATCTTTTATTAGCTTGAGAACAAATAAGTTAGCTCCTTCTGCTGGCTCAACCCTGAACTTAATATTATTAGAGCCATTAAAACCAATTTTTTGCTCGCCTTTGCTGCTCAGCAAGGCTAAACTATAAGCTTTGCTGGCTTTTATGTTGGCATAAAGATTAATGCTCTGGTTATATTTCTTGTTCCTGGTGTAAAATGAGAGTATTTTTGCGCTTTCCTCTAATGCTGTTTTTTTTGCAGAGCTATTCTTACTGCTGGCTGTTGTAGCGCTTGTGCCGGATTTTTTACTGGTGGCCGCTTTAGTTTCTTTTTCAGGCTCATAATCCTTGTTCAGGCCAATAATCATTTTTTCATTTCCGAGCTTAGGATTAGAATTATTGCACCCGACAAATATCAAGACATTCTTGACAAGGAAAACCTTGTCTTTCTCATTAATCTTTGGAGTAAAGCTCTTTAGGTTGGTGTTGCTGGTGTTCTGCTTTTCCTTTACTATGCTGCCGAACAAGTCCTCAACCCAGTATTGGATTATGTATGGGAAAGTCTGGTTGCTCATGCTGTTCTTTATATCCACACTCTCTCCTTTATTGTAGATTTCCTTGTCAGTGCTCAGGTTAAGCTCAACAGAACAAGGTATGGTGAGAGGGTTGAGAACATCAAAGTCCTTGCATGCAGAAATCGTGGTGTTTAGAATATTGCCACAGAGAGTATAATTGCCTCTTTCCTCAAGGAAAAGCCTTCCTGTGCCTGATGATGAGTAATAATTAATGGTTTTGTTGAAATAATCTTCAATTACTAGCGAACTGTTAGTGTCCCTCTTGGTAACATTGTATTTGACAATCACAAAAGCATAATTACCTGTTCCTGGCGTGTGATTTAAATTGGTTATCTTGAAAAGAGAGTCGTAAACTACTCCTACAAAGAGAGTTTCTTGGATTACTATTTCTAGTTTAAGGCTGGGTTGCGTGATATTTTCATTTACACTGGCGTTATCATTTATTGTTTCATTAATAACACTTGTTTGATTATCATTTATCTCTGTAACATTTTCTCCATTTACAAAATAAGCCAATAATAATAGCATCAGCAAGTACTGTGCAAGCTTTTTCATTCATTATTCAGCAGAAGAAGTGTTTTATATAATGTGCATGTAAAAAGTCGGAGAATAAATTGTTTTTCCGCAAAACCTTCAAAATCATGGCACATAAAGTGCATTAGTTGCATGGTGAAGAACATCTATCTTTACAGGGTGCTGAGGATTATAGCGCTGATGCTCCCCGTCTGTTTCAAAATAGCCTTCATTCTTTCCATCAGCATTAGTGACTTTCAAAGTAATTGAACTAATCTTATCCTCGTGCCTGACTCCCAACCTGTTATATCCGTCTTTTACAGGAGGTAAGTCTACGTGCCTGTTATCCTGCAGAATTTTCATGTGAAATGCCATGTTTAGCAGGTCTAGCGTGTTTCTGTTCTTCGCAATAATTCCTTCAATATATCCGTCACCTACATCAAAGTAAGGATTATAATTTATGCCTGAACCAGCATATCTGCCATTTATTAAAACAAATGTAAGAACATCAAGCGCAGTCTTTTTGGCTGGATCATGATTAATGACATAATCTATGTTTAAAGGATTGTAGCGCTTCAATACTTTTATCGCAGCAGGAACAAAGCCAGCTTTCTTCTTAATCCCTCCAACATCAACACTCTCATTAACAATCTTGCAAACCTCTCCATCAAAACCAGTGCTGAAAAGATTCAGAGCCTTTTTTTCTTTTTCTTGATTACCTTCTGTATAACTGACTCTTAACAAGTCAATTGGCTTGACGCGTTCTTCAAGCGCAACCTTTTTGTTTCTCAATACATTAATTAGCTTGGTAGCCTTGTGATGCTTCTTTGTATTAAGGGCCTTTGCAAAATCACCGCTGGTGCCTCCATTAGTAAAGCCAAATATTACTCTCGTGAGATCTTCACTGGCGTTTATAGCATCACCAAAAGTTCCATCCCCTGCAACAACAAGAACTAATGTGTGAGTTTGCTTTTTTTCAGCTTCAGCTGCAAGCCAAGAAATCATTTTTTTAAAATCCTGTTTGCTTGTGGGCATGTGATAAATAATATGATCTTTACCAAGCCTATACTGTGTATCTTCAATAATATATTTAGCGTGACTACCTGCTTTTGGATTAAAAAACACATGAATACCATTCTCAACTATCTCTTCAATTGGGCAGATATACATTTTAATCCCACACTCCAGCAATCTTATAATCACATTTAAAGCACTTTCCCTCTACTAATTTGTTCTCAATAAGACTCAGCATGCTTCGCCTGATATTAACAGTCTTGCACTTTGGGCAAATAGTGTTGCTCTCTCCGGCCACATTTCCTGTATATACATAATCAAGGTATTTCTCTGCAATCTTTTTTGCCTTTTCAAGAGTCTCCATTGGAGTTGCTTGTCCATCAGTCATCTTATAATCAGGATGAAACCTTGAGAAGTGCAGAGGCACATCCTTGCCCAGCTCCTTGCTAATCCATTTGCACATCTCTTCAATCTTCTTAAAATCATCATTCAAGCTAGGTACTATTAGGTTAGTGATTTCAAGCCACACGCCTTCTTGTTTCATGATTTTAAGAGTGTTTAGCACTGGGTCAAGCTTTCCCTTGCAAACTTTTTTATAGAATTCATCTGTGAAACCTTTAAGGTCAATGTTTGCTCCATCAATATATTCACAAAGCTCTCTGAGAGGCTTCTCATTAATGTATCCGTTGCTTACAATAGTATTCTTAATCCCTTCTTTTTTTGCAAGCTTGGCAATATCAAGCATGTACTCATAAAAAATTGTAGGTTCTGTATAAGTATAGCTGATTATGTTGCACTTTTCTTTCTTGCACAGCTCAAGAACTTTTTCAGGAGAAACTTCATCATATTCTTTCTCAATATTTCCAGCGTCTGCCTTGCTTATCTGCCAGTTCTGGCAAAAGCCGCAGAAGAAATTACAGCCAATAGTTGCTATGCTAAAAGCTCTTTCACCAGGCAAGAAATGATACAAAGGCTTTTTCTCAATAGGATCAACATGAACTGCACATGGACGAGCATAGACGAGTGAAAAAAGCTTGCCAGCCACATTCTGCCTTACCCCGCACATTCCCCTCTTATCAAGCTGAATAATGCAAAGCCAAGGGCAGAGCTGGCACTTAACCAGGTTTTTCTTAAGCTTCTCATAATATAGTGCTTCTTTCATTGGAAAAGGTTAATCAGATATTGTTTTAATGTTTTTTGATAAGATTAAGAATTTTTTAACCTTTAAATCATTTTAAGGTGTATGTCTTAATTTCTTTAGAACAGCTACAGTGTTTACCCATTTGATAAACAGCCAGCTTGTCAGCTACAAAATTCATGGGCAAGTCAACATCTATTTTTCCAAAACCTAAGGTTATATGAGGCTTATAATGTTCAAGCACTGATTTGAATGGAAAATCCTTAATCCACCCTATTTCAAATAAGGTTTCAGTTAGTTTATTGGCAAACATGCCCTTCTCAGCACCAAAAGTCAAGTAAGGTTTTAATTCTTGCCACACCATTTTATGAAGATCATATACGTTTTCTGTTATCTTGATTTTTAGCCAAATTGACTTGGACATCGGACCAACGAACAGCTCATCTACAGTCAAATCAAGCTTATTGGTGTCAGAAGCTATCTTTTCTAATGCAGAGCAGACCTTTTCAATGTCAGATTCAGAGACCACTCCCTGGACTAAGGTGATATGAGGAACAGATGATTCTCCAAGAACAAGTTCTGAACCCTGAGAAACCAGTGTGTTGTTTAACTCAAGAGCCTTGTTATACATTGATTTTTCAGGTACTAATGCTATATTTACAGCAAGCTTGTCCATAATGAGGGGAAATCTTAATTTGCTCTTAAATTTATCGCAAAAAATATAACCTGGTTTATTTTTCTTCTCAATAGCAAGATTTAAATACTTTAAGGCACGAAAACATTATTAAAAAAGAGGTGGGTAATGGGCTTGTTTAATTTAGGTAAAAAAAAGGATATTCCATTACCTTCACAGCCAGGAGTTTCTCAATCAGGGCTCCAGCAGGCAGAGCCTGCGCCACTAGATGAAGGAAAAGAAGAGATTAATTTTGACGAGTTCTCAGATGAAGTGCCAACACCTCCTTCTGATTTATCTATTACACAACCTCAACTAACTCAACCAGCACTACCAGGGGCAAATCCTTTTGAAAAGCCCCAAACAACAGCTGAAAGCAGAGGGCTGCCTTATATGGGAATGCCTACTCAACCAAAAACAGAACAAGGAAGCACTGGACCAGGAGATAAGATTATTTATGAGCTGCCTGATTTTTTAGATGAAGAAACAAAAGCAATGGAAGAAGCAAACTTTGTGAAAAAAGAAACTGAGAAAAAATCAGGGCCAGTAAAACAAACAGTTTCTCCTGAACCAGCAAAGCCAAGAACTTACCCAGAGCCTAGAAGAGAAGCAATCTACCAAGAGCCAGTAAAGCCAAAAACATATTCTAAAACAGAAGCTCCTCCGCAAGAAGTCAAGCTTCCTGCAAAAGAGCCATTCATGGACCTTAACAAGTATTTTGAGCTAAAAGATGATTTTGATGAAATAAGAAAATTGATATCTGTTACCCAGGATAAACTAGAACAAGATGCCATCTTAAGCAAGGAAAAGAGCGATAAGTACCAGGCTGTGGCAGAAACCATTAACTATCTCCAGGAAAAACTAATGCTCATGGATACGAAACTTTTTGAAAGCTAATACTTAGAGGTGAACATATGATAAGCGAATCCAATCCGGTATTTGTTAAGATTGATAAGTACAAGGACATACTTAACATTGTAGAGGTCATTAACAAGAAAGTTACAGGAGTAAAACAGCTGCTTGCAGAGCTTGAAGAGTTAAAAGACAAGGAAACAGAGGAATTAAACAGCTGGAAGAACAACCTAGACCAGATAACGCACAAGCTGGAAACAATGCAGGAAGAACTAACTAGAGGATAAAAATCAGAAAGGATTTGAAAATGCCAAAGAAACCTGATGAAGAGGATTTGTTCATACGCTTAAATAATCCTAACCTTATAAGGAAGAATATTCTAGAATCATCCAAGCTAATACTTACTATTCTAAAACAAACCTATAGAATAAAACAGATAAGAGAAGTGAAACAAGCCAAAATAAGCAACCTGTCTGATCAAATAAAAGAATTAAAAATACTAGTGCAGAAGATTGAAGAGCTAATGCCGCAGTACACCAAGGCAGACCTGAAAAAGCTATTGCCGGACATGCCTATAACAAAGAAATCATCATCAGAATCATCAAAGTCAGAAAAGTCAGAAGCAAAGGAAGATTGGGATCAGGAACCTAAGTCAGCAGCACCTATCTCTGACATGGATAGGATAACCAAGGCGCTTGAAGATGTGCAGAGAAAGCTGCAAACACTCTGAATAAAGAATAATACTTATAAATATAGCCTTTTTCTTCTAACACATTAACACGCGGGTGTGCCGGCAATCAAAAATCTTTGACTGATTTTTGGGTCGTCACCCCCTGTAAAGATAAATTTTTTATTTTGCGGGTGTGCCGGAGTGGTCAAACAAAACTCACGTTTTGGTGGTCCAAAACAAGTTTTGGTCCAAACGGGACAGCCTCAAGAGCTGTTGG
>CAYGYA010000038.1:0-43740 GCA_964354085.1 uncultured Methanosarcinales archaeon | reverse complement strand
CACAAGAGAAAAAGCTGTCGTGCTCGGCAGAGCAGAGGAAGGATTCCTAATAACTTATGTGTCAAAAAGGAAGAATGTGGCTGACCAGAACTTCCTCATGATAAATAATATTGATCAGAGATACCGCGATATCAATCTTTTATTCACTCTCAGGCTTAAGTCAGAAGCTGTGAGGCTGCTGAATGACTATAAAATTGATTATATATTCTTGTCTACGCAAAGCATGAAAGAATATAACATGACTAAACTTTTTTATGCTGATCAGGACTGCTTTGACCTTATTTATAGAAACCAAGCAATAGTATATAAATTCCTTAGGTGCGATGTAGAATGAAAAATAAAGGACTTGATGTAACAAATATAGGAACTAATGTGATAAACAGGAAATCAGCTAAAGAAGGCGAAGGAAAATCAAAATTGAAACTATTAATTTTTGCTCTGCTAATAATTACGCTTGTCCTTTTTGCAGTCATGATTTTAAGGCTTATACAGAATAAACCCATGCTCCCTGCAGGTGAGTCCTATTATAACATGCGCTTGGCACAGGAATTAAAAGCAGATCCTTTCATTATTAAAGATCCTGTACAAAACACACCCTACCAACCAAATCCATATCATTATCTGCTGGTTTTGTTGCTTCTAATGCTTTCTCCTCAGCTAGTATCAATATTTACTCCACTAATTTTGGGGGTAATATCAGCTATTATTTTCTTTAAACTGCTCACTCTTCTTGGGGTTAGGTATAAGGATGCTGCTTATTCACTTATAATCCTTGCAGTTTCACCTGCATTTATCAAACTCTTCACTGGACTTTATCTTTATGGCTTTGTCCTCTTTCTAAGCCTTCTAATAATTTTTCTTGTTATTATAAGCAAGAAGAGCAAGTACACCTTGGTTTTATCCAGCCTGCTGTTGCTAGTCCTGGCTTTGGCCAGCCTCACCGGGTTTATAATTACACTCGCATTTCTCTTAATCATTTGCTTAGCATTAAAAAGAAAAACCAGAGTAGCGATAGTCCCTACACTTCCATCCATTATGGCGCTGGTTACTCTTGTACTCTTATCAATTTACAAGCCTGTTCTCCTTGGCTTTCATAGTTTTGAATTTAGGAATATCCTTTCAGTTCTAGGTGCAGATCTTGGCTATGACCTTTTCCTTATCCTGCTGTTTTTTGCAGGCTTTATGCTCCTATGGTCTAGAAATGAAGAGAAAAGGCTTTTGCAATTGGCTGTGCTTATCTTTTTTGTTATTTCCTTTTTTAACATTGTTGCAAGGGCATATTTAAGTTTGGTGATAACTGTTTACTGTGTGGCTGCAATAACCTATTTTTATAATAGAAAATGGGAGCTTGAGATTATTAGGACAGGCACTTTGCTGCTGATACTATCCAGCCTTGTTTTCTCAATCACAAGCCAGGTTAACCTACTCGTGAATGCTCAGCCTGATAAAGAAATAGAAAACTCTCTTTTGTCCCTGAAGAAACTAGGTGCCGGAATAGTTCTCTCTGATGAGGATACTGGTTTCATAGTCGAGTTTTACTCTGGTAAACAGGCATTGCTTGACAAGAATTCATTTTTGAGCCCGAATTACAAAGAGATAAAAAATGACACTGACCAATTGTTCCTAATCCCTAGGTTGAAAGATGCAGAGCCCATTATTCAGAAGTACGAAATACGCTATGTATTCATAACTCCTGAAATGAAACAATATATATGGGAAGGGCGAGAAGAGGGCCTATGGTTTCTTGTAAAGAACAGCGATAGTTTTGTGAGAAAATACGAATATAAGAATATAGAAATATGGGAGTATAGGCCTGGCGGGAGAGCGGGAGTGTAAATCTCTCGCACTTGATGCCAAATCACTAGAGTTAAAAAAAGATTTAAAAACCATACCTGATTTTTATTATTATGCTAGATACTTTTCAAATAATCCAGAGCGTAATTTATGCAATCTCATTGTATTACGTAGTTTTCTGGCTTCTTGTATTGCTTGAGAGTGATGGGAAAGCTAATCTGGGGAAGAAACTTAAGGCATATCCTTCTGTAACAATAGCTGTCCCTGCATATAATGAAGGAAGTAATATTGAAGAAACCCTTGATAGCATAGCTGCATTGGATTATCCCAAGGAGAAGATGAGCATAATAGTTGTTGATGATGGCAGCAAGGACAAAACCTATGAACTTGCAAAAAAATATGCTGAGAGAGCTAAGAAAAAATTTGATTTTAAGTCATTCATTGTCCTTACCCAGAAGAACCAGGGCAAGTACATGGCCTTGAACAATGCCCTTAAGCACGTAACAACAGAATTCTTTGCTGTTCTTGACGCTGACTCAGTGCCCAAAGCTGATGCTCTGAAGAAGTTGATGAGTTGCTTTGAGGAGAACGTGGCTGCTGTGTCTCCTGTTCTTAAAGTTTACAGGCCGAAGGGCCATTGGCAGAAGATGCAGTGGTTTGAGTATTCTGTAAACCATTTTTACAGGGGGCTTATCGCAAGGCTTAATGCCATGCATGTCACCCCAGGCCCATTGTCAGTTTATAGGTCAGGGCTGATTAAGAAGATTGGAGGATTCAGAGAGGCGCACAAAGTCGAGGACATGGAAGTTGCCATGCGCTTGCAGAAGAAGAATTATAGAATTGTGCAGTGCGATGATGCTTTTGTTTATACCAAAGCTCCTTCTAGCCTCAAAGCTTGGCTCAGGCAGAGGCATCGCTGGAATTACGGCACTTTCAAGAACATTATTGATTATAGAGCTATGGTGTTCAACAGGAAGTATGGGGATTTTGGCTTTTTCCAGTTGCCCATTGTTGTGCTATCTGGCCTGCTCGGAGTGACTGTGCTCGGCCTTATTATTCATAGCATCTGGAAAGCCGTCAAGCCTTTTTTTCAGAACCTGAGCATGTATGATTTCAACCTGATAAAATATTTGTCAACCATGAAATTTAACCTTATCTTGCTTGACATAAACCTGCGTTCAACTGTCTTTTTGGTTGGATTTTTCATCCTGACGCTTTTTGTGATGCGGATGTCATTACGCCTTTACAAGAATAGGGGTTCATTGAAACGAATCACTTCATTCATGATGTACTTATTCTTCTACTATCTCCTGATAGCTATCGTCTGGGCGAGCGTGTACAAGGACCTGTTGTTGCACAGGAAAAGCAGCTGGAAAAAATAAATTAAAAAAGTAATTAAAAAATAATCAAATCGATAAATTAATATAAGGAACATTTGTTCCATCAAGCATTACAAAGAGATGATTTAAGGATCATAAAGGTGTTTTTGATGAGAGGTATGAAAAAAAGAAGGTATTTGTTTGCTTTCATTATAGCTGCCGCCCTTTTCTTCCTAGGATTCTTTTTTGGCTTTCTAATAGACCTTAAGCGAGTTGACTATTTTGACCAACTTAATTCAGCCCAGGAGCTAAACATAAGAAGCCTCCAGCTGCAGTACGAGCTTCTCAAAGGAGATGTGGTCAACAACAGTTGCAGCGCCTTCCAGTTTCTTTTTAACAAATACATAACTGAGTTAGAAAACAACAGGGAAAGATTGGATTCCTATAGCAAGCAATCAGAAGTCAAGACAGAGAATTTTGATACCTTGAAAAGACAGTATGTTCTTTCCCAGATAAATTTTTGGGCTATTGCCAGGAATTTCAAAAAAGCCTGCCCTGATTCTTCTGACATGGTCACTATACTATATTTCTTCTCAAACAATAAAGTTTGCCCAACCTGTGACAATCAGGCAACTGTATTGAATTACTATAAATCAACCTTGAAGGATAATCTGCTAATCTTCTCATTTGATGACCAGTTCTCTCAGACAGAACCGCTCATAAGCATGTTAGAAGGAGTTTATGATGTGAAGAGCTACCCAACTCTTGTGATTAATAATAAAGCTTATTCTGGCTTGATTGGCAAAGAGAATCTTTCAAATATTCTTTGCTCAGAATATCAATCAAACGATATAAGAACAGAAATTTGCACTTGATTATTTTATTCTTATCAAGTCTCCTAGGGTAAGCCTTTCAGAGCTGCTTCTCTTATCGCTGGTTTCAGGAGAGTCAACTTCAATTGTTTCTACTAGGGATATTCTTAGGAACTTCTCAAGCTTCCTTGCCAAGGGGATTGCTGGGATTATGCTTCCTGATTCCAGTTTGTGAATCACGCTCTCTTTTTCTGCAATCTTCTTTGCCAGTTCTTCTTGTTTTAAGCCCAGTTTTTCCCTTGCTTTTCTAATGATTAAAGAAAAATCAGGAGTGATTATCTGCACAGTCTCTGTCTCTTTCTTTGCCTTTTCCTCTGCCAGCTTTTTAGCTGCTTTTTGTACTTGCTTCTGTTTTTTCTCAGGCATCTCAGGTATTATCTTTCTTACTACTTTGCCAAAGGATGCGCATTTCTCGCATACGTTGAGTATGCTGCCCTCAACCTCAATCTTATAAGTTTTTTCTTGGGAAGAACACATGTCGCACATACTATCACCCGCTGTTTGATATTTACTGTATGTAACCAGTCATATAAAAGTATTGTGAAAGTTATATCTTTTCAAGCAGCGCAAATTGATATTTTTGTTCACCAGCCCAAAGCTCGTCTTCCTTGACTAATCGGAAATCTTTTGTAATCATCTCTTTGAGCAAATTGGTGTTCTCTGTGAGCAAAGCTAGTTTTCCTGCTTTTTTCATAACAAACTCTAGCTGGTAGAATAATTCCTTATAAAGCTTTCTCACCTCTAGTTCTCGGATGCGCTTGCTAGGGCAGGGTATCCTTGAAGCAACAATATCAACGCTTTTCTCATCTTTTTTTGTGTCAAGCCACTCAATATCTACCTTTGAGAAGTTGATGAGCTTATCCACTCCTGCTAGTTTAGCATTCTTTTTTGAGGCTTCAAGGTTTCTTAGCATCGGGTCTGAGCCAGTTATATCGATTTTTTCAAGCTTTGCCTTTGCATCAATGCTCTTGAAGAATGCTTCCCAGTCCTTTTTTGCAAATGGCTTTAGTTTCTTAAAGGCAAAATCCTTTGCATAATAATTAACACTCAGGTTGGCTGCATAAAGTGATGCTTCTATGCAAACAACTCCTGACTTGCAGAAAACATCAACGAACTTTTGCTTTTTTCCTGGCGAATAACCACTTAATCTGACTAGAGCATAGGCGAGATTAGCATTAATAATGCCTGGAGCGCTAAAGATCCTGTAATTTCTCTTGCTTAAATCCCTGCCTGCCAAGTCAATGCCTACGTATGCTTTATTATTGTTTATGAAAACATAAATCCTTGTATCAGGAGATTTCATACTGGCTTTTGGCTTAAAGCCGAACTCCTGCTTTACTTGCTTAATCACTTTTTCACCCACAGCTTCCTCTATTGTCTGGCTTCCGAAATCATGCTCTCCAATGCGTTCGCATTCTACCATAAAGGTATTTTCCTTGCCAAACCATTCCTTTAGCTTAATTTTTTTCAGGCTTTCTGCTGCTTTTATAATAAGTTCTTCCTGATTTTTGAAAGTGAAAGAGCCAAACAGAACAAGAGCTCTCTTTATGCTCTGGGATTTGTAGCAGAAAGTTAAGAGTTGGTCATAATCCTTGCACTCGAACAGCGCAACGCATTCTTCTGAAGTGCCTTTTGCCTTTATTATCTCATCTAGCTCTAGCAAAGCTATTTTTTCAATCCCTTTGTCAGTAATTGCGCAGCAAGGTATCATATTAGAAGAGAATTCTGGACGGCTTATAAATATTTAGATTAAACCTTCAGATTAAGCCGAGCTTTTCAAGAACATAGTCCTGTAGAGTTCTGCTCTTTTTGTTGTAAATTTCAAAATATTTCCTTCCTAAGATAAGTCCTGCTAATTCTTCATAGCTTCTGCTTGCCTTGGTATTTGGGTGAGTATGGGTTACTGGGTGTTTTAGTTTGACAGCTTTCCTTACATTATCATCGTAAGGTATTACTCCGATTACCGGGAGGTCTAATAATTTTTCAACTTCACTGATTTTCATCTCGTGTACGTGCTCTCCTGCTTTGTTGACAACGATTCCCAGAATTGTCTTTCCTAGCTCATGAGCTACCTGGATGGTTTTCTGGGTGTCAAGAACAGAGCTAAGATCAGGACTAGTAAGTATGAGAACTTCATCACAGGTTTCTATTGTACTGATAGCATCCCTACTCAGGCCAGTTGCGCTGTCAAGCATAATAATATCTGCTTCTCCCTCAAGGCCTCTCAGAGTTTCTCTTAATTTTTCGTATTTTAGTTTTTTTAAGTCTTCTATGGTGCTTATGCTCGGAAGAATCCTAAGCCCTGATTCGTGCTTATAGATTGCCTGGTATATTGAAGCTTCGTTTCTTAGCACATGACTAAGGGTTTTGCTTAGGATTGGAGCGCCAAGATGAACATTAACATTAGGGGTGGTGAGATTTGCATCTACCAGAAGAGTTTTTTTGTGCTTGCTCATAACATGGGCTAGGCTGATAGCAGTAGTAGTATTGCCTACTCCCCCTTTTCCGCTGGTAACGCAGATATACCTACTCACAAAAACACCTCTTTTTTTATTGTTAAACAATTAGGTTTCATTAATTTTTACGTCAATCCATTCATAAAATTCTTTTAGCATATTATAATATTCTGTTGCCTTGTCAATATCAACTGATGTCTCCTTATCATCAATTATGGTTCTTAAGGTAACATGCCTTCTGAACTCCTGCTCTTTTTTTGGGTTGGTCTTATGGATTTTTCTCAACAGAAAATACATCTCCATGTTCTTCTGTACAATCTCGTCCTTAAAAAGTTCTTTGGCAAGCTCGCCTCGTTCTAAGGGGGTAGTTGGTATGTATTCTTCTTTTCTTATCTTCTTTTCCACAACATACTTGAGCAGGGAATCTATTAAGCAGTTATAGGCGTCTATCATCCTGCCTATGCAGTTCATGAGCACATCAACTGTCCTGGTGTATTTCAGGCTCACATAAATCTGGTGGTCTACCCTTTTCAGTTCATCCTTGGCTTCGTATAAAGATTCTTTCATTCTCACTCACTATCTTGTTTACCTGGTTCAGAAAAATTTTGGTTTCAAAAATGTACTTCTTAACTAGGTTTATATCAACAGTCTTGATGCTATAACTGGGAGAGCAAATAACAAACTTATCCTTTCTTATAAATGATACTGGGCTGTTCTTATGATCTGACAATATGCTCTTGACATCTGTTACTAAGTTAATCTGATTCTTGCTAAAGCTGTATTTCGGAGCCATTCTGCTCCTGAACATTTCAAGCCTTGAAGGAAAAGTATCGTTAAAGGGAGGTATTTTCTTGAAAAGTCGCTCATGATGGAGTAAGGCTCCAATGCCTGAGTCAAGGCTTACAAAGATGTTCTCTATAATAGCCAGGAGCAGCTTAGGATCCTTGATAACAGGGTAAGTCATGAAGAGCATATGGTCAGCTATTCTTATCTTCTGCATAGCCTTATCCCTAAGAACCTGAAATTCCTCCATAATCCCTCAATAAGTATAAGCAAGAAAGTATATAAATGTTTGTTTTAAAAATCAGAATTTATTCGTTTTTCAGCTTCAAAATAGCCTCTGCCAAGTCGCCTTTAGAATCTTTAATTGCTTTCAAAGCCTCTTCCTTGCTCATGCCTGTTTGTTCAACTACTGTGTTAATATCATCCTCGTTAATATCTGGAGTTGAGCCAAGGCTTCTCTCACTCTCCTCGCCAACAATCTGGTAAGTGTCCTGCCCCATCATGTTGACCTTGGTGACATTAGGGTTAGAAATAACAATCTCCTTGTCTTCAAGACGGATAATGACTTCTTTTGCAGGTATCTGCTGCTGCTGGATACCCAGCTTTTTCATAGCCATTCGCATATCTCTAGGATTCATTCCAGGAAACATTTGTAATACCTCATAAGCTTAGCTTCCGCTAAGGTAAAGAACAATAATTATAATTATGACCAGGACTGCGAAGATAACAACATGCTCTGGCTTGAACTCTATCTTTGACTTGTAATCATCAAAATACCTCATAATCCCAGCACCAGAGCTGGGCATCTGAATCTTGTCCTGTTTTGCCATGAAAACAAGGAGGAAGGAGGTGTTTAAAAAGATTACGGGAAATAGGCGCCTGCGGCCAAATAAAATAATAAAATATTAATATGCAGTATTCTCATTCAAGATTATGGGACTATTAAAAAAATTCGGTTTCTGGTCTTTGGCTGTTTTTTTGATTACTCTAATTACAATAGGCACAGGGTTATTATTTAAGCGCTTACAAGTGCCTGCTTTTAGTCTGACAGGATTTTTCTTGCTAGTAACTCTAGCTCTGAGTATTACAGGATTGATAAAGGATAAATCAAAAATCCTATCAATAATTTCATTCATCTTATCTGGTTTATGTGTTATTGCTGCATTGTATATTCTTTTTTTTGCTAGACCACACTCCGCTGGAATGCATCTTTCGTGTATACAGAGAAGTGGCATATGTCAGGCTGGCTCGTGTGATTATCTTCAAAGTAAAGGTGGTGCTTGGGCTGAGAGTTCTAAAGAGGATGGTAAAAAGTGGGGCTGCCTAGAAGGTGAAGTGTGCTGCGAGAATATATCTGATTGGTATCCGGTGGGTTAAAGCCTCAGCTTTATACCCGCTCTTTTCCGTCAACGCTTTTACGAAGTAAAAGGGTTGGTAGGATAGTTATAAGCCGCCTTCTGTCAATCTCCACCAGCTTTTTAGGAAAAAGCTGGCAAAAAGGGCAGGCATTTTGCTTCGCAAAAGCCTTGCACTTTCTGTTCTTTTCCTCAAAAACTCATGGGCAGACTGTGCTTAACATTCTACTAAGCGTCGCAAAGGACTTGCACCAGTGAGGACTCGCCGTTTCATCCTTTCCTAAAGCATGGCGATCTGGTCGTTATGAGAAATTCGAAAATTTCTCATTCAGAAACCTTTGGTTTCTGTTAATCACCGGCTGTTGCCAACCAGCTTCGAACCTTCATTTCTATCCTTAGGTGGTCTCGTTTCTGAGCCGTTGCCCTGGCTTTTGCCAGCCATCTATTTAATGTTCAATGGTCACCTTTTCTCGGGTGGGCGGACTTTCCTAAGCAGAACCAGCAAAAACCTGTCCTTTCAGACATGGTTGATGATAGGCCCTACCTGCTGTTAAGCCGCTATCCTACCTGTATTCTGGAGTATTTTCTTGATTTAAAAAGGTTATTATTTTTTTGTTTTATAAGCGTATTCATGTTTTTATAGTAAGATTTAAATACTAATAATTTCAAGGATTAAGATAATCGTAGTATTTTTGAAGAATCGAGGTGATTTTTATGAATAAGAAAGCCCAGGGCCTTAGCATGAATGTAATTATAATAGCAGCAATATCTCTTCTTGTGCTGATAGTATTAATCGTTCTCGTGATAAGAGCCAGCAACAACATGGGCAGCGGAACTAGTTGCCGAGGAGCAGGTGGTTCATGCACTCCTGGTGCAACAGACTGCAGCGACTGGGAGAATCAGTATCCTGGAGAAACCTGGACCCACAATGTTGCTAAAGACGGTAAAATTGGTGGCTGCTTAGAAGGCGAAATTTGCTGCGTAAGAGCACAAAGCGCCGTACCCACTCAGTGAGGTAAATAATTATGCTCAGGAATAAACGAGGAGTAGATATTACTCTACAGACCGTTATCGTAGCAGTTATAGTGATAGTTGTGCTGATAGTACTCCTCGTTATCTTCACTAAAGGAACAGGAGGATTTATCTTTGCAACGACAGGTTGCTCAGATAGAGGCGGCAGCTGCGTAGGCGATTCAGAATCTTGTACTAGTTCTGGAGGCAGTATTTACAGGATGGGAAAGTGTGATAACGGGGTTTGTTGCATTCCTGAAGAAAAGTTGATCACGAACCAAAATGAGCAGCCTTAAGAAAGGAATGGATGTTCCTACTGTCGTAGTAACCTTAGTGCTTGCGATTATATTGCTTCTCGTACTTCTTAGTATCATTAACGGAACTATTTCTGGTGCCAAAAAAATTAATAATTGCGGAGATAGAGGAGGACTATGCGTAACAAAAGCTTATGGTGTAGGATGCGGCGTGGGGAGTTATGCGCAACCAGATCTTAAAGGATGCACTGAGGCAGAGATGTGCTGCCTGCCCACAGAAAAGCAGCCAGGCCAAGTTCAGGCACAGTTCACAGTAAAGGAGCAGGCTGCTCTTAAGAATGGATTGATAGTCACGCTCAATGATGTAACTACCCAATTGTCTCAGGGAACCTCTATTCCGTTGAAAGTTAGTTCACAATATACTTTCAAAATTAGTGTCAATGATCAGCTTAAGAGTGCTATTTCAAAAATTGGTGACTATTGCGCCGTTTATATTACTGATTCAAATGAGAGAGGTAAAAAATATGTTCTTGACTCGCAGGGTACTCTAACGCCAGTTAGCTCCGAAAGCATTCCTGGTAATGATGAAATAATACATTGCCCTCCGGGGGAAATTAAAACCAGGATATACAACCCCACTGCTCTTGACGCTTATAAAAGCTTAACAATGTACGTTATTCTCCTTGATAAAAATACGTCTGACGCGTATAATAATGAAGGTTCTTTTATGTCAATGTACAGCAATACTCAGCACTGGCTTGCTTGGAAAGCTTTCAAGTTGAATGTTGAGCCTGTGATTAAGATTTCTGGCATGAGCACTGACTGGACTGCAAAGGACCAGCTGACAATTAGCTGTAATGGGATTAGTTGCGACAGCATTGAGCTCAGGCTCGTGAAATTAGGCGACGAAAGTCAAACTTATAATGATTTATTGATTAATGATTGCTCACAACCTTCTAATCTTTTCAAGAGTTCACTGGAATATGTTTCAGGAACAACTGTGCAGTCATCAGGCATTCCTCTTAACATTGATATTGGGGGGTTCAGGATTCCTTATCAGCAAAGATTGCTTTATGTGACCAACTCCAGGCCAATATCTGTTTCAGCTAACAAGGCAGATATTACAATTGACAAAGCTACTATGATGAGAACTTTTGCCAGCACTAATTCAGACCTGCTGCTTGAAGATAAATCATTCCTGTGCGTAAGAGCAAGAAAAGCAGGCACTGCTGCAAATCCTGTTTACTATTACGGGATGTCAGAGACTCCTATCAAAGTGGATGCCCTTCCTCCGGTTGTTGATGTAGACTCGGGCATCCAAGTGGTCTTTCCAGATCCTATCACTTCAATGAATGCTTCAACTCCTTATTATTACAGGCAATACCCTAGGATTGTGGTCAGCGGCTGTTATGATTGGGGCCAGAGCGGATGCACAAATTATGATTATTATATCAAGGTAGGCAATTTCATTAACCTTAACTCAAACACTGCTGACTGGCAGTCAGGAGTTGTCGGGCTTTTACTCACAGAAGGAGTTAACTCATTAATAACTTATTTTGCTTCTAGAGATGCTGCCAATACTATCTGCCCGTTAATGACCAGCAACGGCTACATGAGGAACACAAATCCAGAGATAAGATTCATGGGTGCTGGTCAGGCAATAGTGTGCATAAGGCTCGGAGATAAAGTAGGAAATACCAGGCTAGTGTGGAAGCCTATCTGGTCTCCTGCTGAAATGCTGAACAGGGTATTGGTTAGTGCATTAACCTGAGCTTTCTAATTATGTTAAAAACCGAAAGTTTATTATAACTCTTTTTAAAATAACAAGGAATATGAAAAAGGCAATTATTACCCTTGAAGCAATTATGATGCTCATCATGATGATGTTGTTTGTATTGTTCATTTATTTCTTTTGGATAAAAAAGGTGTTTTAGGACATGAGAATAAAAAAAGGATTAATTTCAGAGATGAAAATAGTTTTGGTTATTGTAGTTATTGTTATCCTTTTCTTGTTCAGCGGCAAGCTTTACGCAGGAATAAAGAAGAGCAATGACAGGGACACTTGCAAGACCAGCGTGCTTGCACAGTCTGTTATTATGAACGCGCCAGGCGGCGAGAATCTTGTTCAACCTGATTGCAAAACCTTTAATGTTAATTTCTATGACAATCGTGTTGAGATTAATGATGAGCGCGTATCTGTTTATGATTCAAGGCAGAAAAGTGTTGTGAAAAGCTTTGATGGAATAACAGATGAAATAGTCAATCAAGTTGTAGCTGAAGAGCTAAGGTGGTGTTGGTATGAGTTTCTAGAGGGGAAGAGAAGAAGCCTCACCATCGCGCCTCTGCTTTCTGTTCAATTTAGTTCTCCTAAATACTGCTTTTTGTGCGCCGAAATTACTTTTGACGATTCTGTTAATCAAGCTGAGTTCAGAGGTTTTTATGAATATACTAAACGTGAACTCATGCTTAATTCGCAGATGACGTATTACCAGTATTATGCGGAAGAGCCAAGAATATGTGAAGAGGGATTTTTGGGAAGCTTTGCCAACACTTATGAACCAAGAGAAAATTGCTGGGAAGACTATTTTGCTGATCAAATAACAAATAAAGACCCGGCCATTACTCCAGAGAATACTGTTTTTAGAAAAGGCGTTAAATACGTTGTGCTTTTTATGAAGCATGGCAGGCATTGGCAAGGGAACGTAGCTTCTCCTCCAGAAACTTATTTTTCGTATATATTCCCTTATGAGATTTTATCAGAACAATGTAATTCTTTAGGTCGAGGCTCTGTAAAATGAAGGATTCTCTCAAGGTATTTGGAGTGGTGATACTTGCTTCAGCTTTGATACTTGTGCTGGTCTTTTTTTATATCAAAGTAAGGACTGGCACTAGCCAGATTATCGAGGATTCTGAGTGCAAGTCAAGCATTGAGCAGCATGCTTTTCTTTTGAGAACAACTAAAGAGACAATTGTTCCTGAGATTTATTGCCCTACAAGGTATTATACTCTCTCTGGAAGCGATGAAACGCAGACCAAGTCTGAGCTCGCAGAAGCTATGAAAACCTGCTGGGGCACTTGGGGCAGAGGCAAGCTCAATTTGTTCAAGGAAGAAGGTTATTATTGCCATATGTGCTCTGTGATTAATTTTAAGGAAAATGATAAGAGCATACCCGGATTTTCAAAATACCTTATTGACACGCCGGTTAAGCCTGGAAGTGATTTGAGTTATATGGATTACCTTGCAGGTTATGCTTCTGAAAAAGCAAACCCTGAGTTTGCAGAGCAATACAGAAATTTGGGGGATATAGGCACTATTGACACTTCAAAAACCTATGCAGTAATGTTCCTCTATGCTAAGGGTAATAAATTCATAAAAGCATTGCTTGAAGGATTTGGCAGTTTGACAGGCTCTACTACAACAGCTGTTGGCGGAGCAGTGATTGGAGGAGTTAGTGGAGCTGTTGCTGGAGCATTGATTGCAAAAGCAGCTGCTGTTATTGGACTAGGAGTATCAACTGGAGGAGCTGCAATTGTAGGAATAGCTGTTGTTGGCGTCGCAGGCTTTATCTGGGGCGCAACCAAAGCTGATAATTTAGAATGGTTCGCTCTGACTACTCTTCAGGAATACGATGCAGAGACTTTGAAGCAGATTGGATGCGAGGCAACTGTTGCTGCGCAGAAAAAACCAGAATGATAATCTGGCTTAAAGCGAAAATATTAAAAACAATAAAATCAGGTTTTTGAGCATGGACAAGAAAGCAATGGAAATGGGAGTGCTAATAACCATTATCATAACAGTTTTAACCATAATAATCATTCTGATTATAACAGGCCAGCTTCCTTTTTCAGAGGCTTTGGATAGGATTTTCTCAAGAGGATAATAAATGGCAATACATAAACTTGGCGAAGTAATTATAGCAGTAGGATTGCTTTTAGTACTAATACTTGTTTTTGGGAATCCCCTTTATTCGCTTGGTAAAGAAGGCATTAATAGTGCCAAACAGCTCCTGGGGGTTGGGCAATCAAATAGTGGCATATATGGAAGCCAACACTCAACAATTGATAGCGGAACTACTGAATGTATTAAGAATGCCATAATCAATCCTGGCGTTAGTGTAAACAAAGATTATTTTGGCCAGCTTCCCTGCAGCACAAGAACAGGAGGCATTAGTACGATTGTGCTCCATCACACAGGGGATACGAGCGCCAAAACAACAATAAACACTTTGAAGAATGCAGGCTACTCAGTGCATTACATTATTGATAAGGATGGAACAATTTATTATCTGATTGATGAGAGCAGAAAAGCCTGGCATGCCGGCTGCCTGTCAGGGGTTCAAGGAGAGCTTGCTTGCATTAGCACACCCCCTCCTGCCACCAATGACAATTCCATAGGAATTGAAATTGTGAATTTGGGAACTGCAGCAGACAAATACACTGCTGAGCAATATACTGCCTTGAATGGATTGCTGAGGGACATAGCCCGACGGCAAGGAATTGCTTATGATAATAATCATATTTTAGCTCACTATCAGATAACAGAAGGAAAATGGGATCCTTCTCCTAATTTTAACTGGGAAGAAATAGGCTTGTTTGGGCATGCTCCATTGTCAGATTATGGCACCCCGCCAAAAGCCTTTGGCTATCCATAACTTAATTAATAAATGGGAAACTTTATATAACTAAATAATCACATAAAACTAGGTGAACACATTGTTTTTGAATGAGAACAAGAAGGGAATGAGCGCTTTGGGGGTTGTTGGTTCAGCAGTTATTGTTATCGCCTTAGTTGCAGTTATTATTGGAGTCTTTTTCCCGGGGATTATACAGGCAGGCCAGAATATGCCTAAAATGGTCACCTGCACATCTTCTATTGGAGGCAAGCAAGGAGTATGCATTCCCACAAGCCAATACTGCGATGAGAAAATAAGTTTTGGCTGTAAAACAGGACAGACTTGTTGCTTTGACGAGAATGTTGTAAGAGCAGCTTATGTAGGGAAATATTGCCAATGTGAAGCAGACGGGAACATATTAGACGTAACAGATTTAGAGACCACTGATGCCTGCCGTAGCAGGTGTATAGGAGACGCGACCTCAGAATTCTGCAGAGGCCAGCCTCAGGGGGCATTGCTTTCTTGCGTTAGTGATTTAGCAGTAAGCGGAAGAGTCGCGTGCCTTGATTCTGCGCAGAACCTAAGGTCATGCTTAACTCTTCTTGACTGCACTAATGACCAAAGCTGCACCTGTAGAAACGATCCTGACAGATGTCAGTGATAGCATTTTTCTCTTTTGCTTTTGTCTCAGCTACAGGTATTTTTAAGCGAAACAAATTTATACTCCTTTAACAAAAGCTTTATTTAAAATGAAATTAATGAGTAATACAATGAGTAATAAGAAGGCAACTTTTTCACTCGAGGTTTTTATAAAAATACTATTCACGGTTATTATTATTACTTTCTTCTTTATTTTTGGCTCTGATTTGTACGCTGCAGTCACTGGCAACAGGGCTAACCAGGACACTGTTAAGAATTTTGAAGCATTGGCAGACAACCTGCAGTTCATGATGGACAAGCAGGCTCCTTTTGATTCCCAGAGCATGGTCTTGTTTATCGAGAAGAATCACTATATCTTTGGATTTATCAATGCACAAACTTTAGCAGATTACGGTAAGAATACAGGAGATTATCCTAATGAATGCAATAATAATCCTTGTTTATGCCTGTATAAGAAACTTAAAAATTTTCCTCAAAGCCCAGTAAAGTGTAAGCAATTCGATAATCAGGTTATTTTTCATGGCACCCTGATGCAGAATACGATTTCTGAGCCAGTTTATGAACAGAATCCTTATACTCAAAATTATCTTGGAGGGGTTACTAATGATTTAAGCATCCCAAAACAACAGGAATATCTTTATTCTGGTTATCCAGGGGATTTAATGCTTGACTATTACCATTTAGAATTAACTTCTAGCGATAAACTAGTTCAAAACTTATACATTGAAAAATTTGTTAATAACGGAAGAATTCACCTCCTAGTCACACCTTATCTTAACCAGGACCAGATTGATAAAAGAAATGGCTTGTTAGCAGGCTGCCCTCAATCCTCTGATGATGGCTGTAAGGGAGTGCAAGTTAATTCCTGGGTTGATGTTGTTAACTTCTGCCATTATGACCTTGATGCTCAGAGGTGCATCTTGAAGTCTGGTGTTGAGCGTTGCCCTCCTGATACAAGAATATCAGGTTCTTGTGTCTGCGGTGTTGAGTTTGTTAATATGAGCGAGGATATTAGAGAAAGGTATTGTCACGAGAGAGGATTTGATGGCAGAATATTTCTTTTAGAATTTGACTGTGTTTCTCTTGCTCAAAATAGCCAGAACCAAGGCATAGGAGGATGCGCTAGTTATTGCAATGAACGGCCAGAATCAGCTTCGAACTGTGACCCTGATGAGCAGGCAAATTGCAAGTTAAACCCTTGTGGCTTTACTTCACAATTTTCTGGCAATGTGTGTAAAGTTACACCAGTTGGAAGCAGGTTTGAGTGCAAGCCCGATAATGTGCAGTAAAAACTAAATATTTTTAAACACGTTTCTCAATAACCGATTCTATGATGTTTTTTAACAAAAAGGCTCAAAGCATAACCATGGTACTATTCTATTCATTGTTCGGGCTTATCCTTGCTGCTTTTTTTGTATTCGCTGTTATGGGTAAGGTCAGGGATGCAACAAATGATTCTTCCTATCGCAAAAAATTCTATGCCAGCGACCTTGCTTTGCTAGTTGATTCTCTGCATGCTGTTAATGGCAATTTCAGCATTAATTATGAGATGAATATCCCTGAAAAAATGCAGATGGATATTGACGTGACTCAGGACAAAGTCATTGTTACTGATAGCTCAGATGTTCCTCTTGAGAACAGACACCAGACTACTTTTCCTTTCGGGTATAATGATAATGTCGAGTTGGTCTCTAAAAGAACTGCAAGGAATTTAATAGAGGTGCATGTTATTTCATAAGATAAGAAAAAACAGAGCAGAGACAATTACAAAATAATTCAAAAATAATCAAGAAATGATTTGTAGTGTAGAACAAGACGCAGTGTGGAGCAAGATTGTATCATAACATAAAAAGACCATGGCCGGGATTTTTAATAAAAGAGGTGTAGGTGCCGAGGAATGGTTGGAGCAGATTCCCAAGATAATCTTAACTATATTAGTTTTGCTTGGGATTATTGCCCTGATAAATTATTATGTTAATGTAGGCGTTAATGTTGAGTCTGTTGAGAGGGAGGTTTTGTTCAACAGGCTTATTTATTCTCCTAACTCTATAATGTACACTGATAATGTTACTGGCAGAGGTTATCCAGGGATAATTGATTATGATAATTTTACCAATGAGACTCTTGACAGGGCCATCACCTACACATATGAAAAGCACATTGCTGCAAAGCTAGAGCTCTATGACCTTCAAAAGCAATTAATCCAGACTGCTTATCTTAATGGTATCTGGTTTAGTCGCCTAGAACCTTTGGCAAGGAATCACATTGCAAAGAGCGCAGAGATCTATCCAAGAACCATACCTATCATATACAGGAAGGATGGCATTGACAGTCCGGGCTTCCTCACAGTCGAGGTATTAATACCAGAATAGGTGAAACAGGAATGAATTCAAAAAAAGGGATGATTAAAACAGTGGTGGCGATTTTTGCTCTTATCTTTCTGATACTAGTGTTCATTCTTTTCTTCTGGCTCTTTAAGATTAATGGAGAGAAAAGAACAGGGCAGATAGATTCGCAATTTACCTCTCTTACAGCAGACACAGTGCTCAAGGTCTTCTTGAAAAGCCCTGCCTATAATCTTGACGGAAATATTCCATTAGACATGACTCCTGATGTTGAATCAAGAAACCCCACTAATGCTAACCTTGTTGCCTGGACTTGCATTAATGACAACAATCAGAACTACAGAGCTCTTAAGAATTCTATAAATAATTTCTTTAACGATGTTTATGGAAATGCCTGGGAACTGGACATACTCTACTCTAATACTGACCTTACTCGAAAGAAGTTTGGAAAGGGTAAATTCCTAGAGGGAACCTTTAAGGCCCAAATATTATCATTGGTGCCTAACAGTCCAACCAGCGGAATTGCAAGAGCTTTTCTTGACACTCAGCGAGAACCAGGATATGCTTTCCAAGTGCTTCCATGCTTAGATGGCTCTTTAGCAAAAATCAGAATCAAAGCAGGAGGGTATACTAATATTAAAGGACTAAAAAAATAAGAAAAGATTAGAAAATAATAACTTTTGAGGACAAAACTTTCAAGGATTTAAAATGAGAATGAAAATACTGCAAAACAACAAAAGAGCACAGGTTTATACCTTATTTGTAGCAATATTCACGGTTGTCGCTTTAACTACTGCTCTAACTGCTCTCTCTGATTCGAAAGAGATAACTGATGCTGAGGGAAATAAATTATATGTCGGCACAAAGCAGTTCGCTGTTTTTGCTGCTTTACAGGATGCTGATGGCGTCAACCTTTTCCTTGACCAGACTTCAGAACTAGCTGCGCAGAGAACCCTTAAAACCATACGACAGTCGTGTTTTTTCAACCCATCAACAGAGCATGTTGTTGATGAATGGATTTCCCCTTGCGGAAAATATGTTTATCCTAAATGGAGCAGCACTGATACGCTCTGCCTTCCTGATTGCGAAACAGCCTTTATCAATGTTTTCAAAGATGATTTCATAGGGCAATCAAGGGATTATTATAGAAACACAGGGGTAGACCTTCCCCTTTCATATAATCTTACCATTGAAAATAAAGAAAATTATTTTCTCCTTCATGGAACCTCAGAATCAGACACAGGAGTCAATGTGCTCAGCCTAGAAGCAAGGCTTAGAAACCCTGTTGCAATAAGCGTGGCTTATGCAGGCGGCAGATTTGCCTGGCCTGTTCAGGCTCCTTATAAGAGCATTAGCTCATGCTTTGGCTGGAGAGAGCTGGATGGGCGCAAAGACCAGCATCCTGCTATTGATATTCCTGCAGAAAGAGGAACTCCTGTGTTAGCAGCTGCCTATGGCCGGGTGGTTGTTGCTAATGCCTGCAATGGCAGAGTAGTTATCAGCCATGGCTCTGGCATAAGCACAGAATACCTTCACATGGATACAATCCTTGTAAAAGTTAATGATGATGTTAATCAGGGCCAGCAGATTGGGACTGTTGGCGGAAGAGGAGATGATTGTTCTGTAGATGCTTATCCTGATCATCTTCACTTTGCAGTCATCTACAAAGTAGTGCCTGTTAACATGAAATATGGCGAGGATGACCTGGTTCTTAAGAGCTTTGAGACAGATGACCGCATTAATCCTGAATGTCTGCTTGAGCCTGCTAATGAAAGAACAGGAAGCGGCTGCACCAGCCAAATGAACACGAATCTTGCTGAAATATGCGCTAAGTATAACCTGCCTGTGCCAAGCTCATCGCCTAATGTTGCAGGACTAGGCAGCTTAGCAGAAACTTACAAAAGATGGAATACGTCCATAAGGGCAGCTTCTCAGAGATATGGTGTCTCTGAATGCCAGATCCTTGCTCATATATATCAAGAGAGCAGAGGCAATCCGAATGCCATATCGCCTGTTGGAGCAGCTGGGCTTATGCAGCTAATGCCAGACACTGCAAGAGAGCTTGGTTTGAGTGTTCCTGAGTGTGACTGGAAGAATTCTCCAATTGCATGTTATGAGAATTATCGTGGGAGTGATGAACGGTTTAATCCAGAGAGGAATATAATGGCAGGGACTCACTATTTGACAATTGTACAGTCAAGAGTTAATAATAATTGCAATAGCAATTTTGCTATTGATAGCCAGCAGGTGATGGCTGGTTATAACTGGGGTCCAAATCGCGAAACACTATGCAAAGGCACACTTGAACAATATAATTCTCAAGCCAAAACTTATGTTTTAAAAGTTACAGAATACGAGCAAACCTGCCAGGCTAGCAACACGATAACTGGGAATGCTCCTGTGCAACCCCCAGGAGTAGAAGATAAGTTCTGGTCATCTTCATCATCTTCACTGGCTATGTCAACTCCTTTCGGAATATATAATTTCAAGCCATCGTTTTCAGTGATGGTTAACAAGGAATTCAATGACTCTGTAAAGCCATTATCTGATTGGTTCAGAAAGGCTTGGGCTGAAGACTGTGTTGATGACCCAAAAGATTGCGTTAATCAGATGATAAAGGATTTTAATAATCAAAGCTTTAACTATACGCTTTCATTTGCAGACAGGTGCGAGGAATATCCTTTATTCTATGACATGCTAGAGCTGATAGAGGACTGTTTTTCAAACAAAACTTTTGGCTGCGTATGCGAGTTTAATTTTTCAAAGGCTTTTTCAAGGTCAGGAAAAGACCTGGCAATTGTTTTTGACATGGGAGATAACACAGCCTCGCTCATGGTAAAAGAGGCTGTTGGCTACCAAAGAGTTGGCGAGCCATATAAGTTTTTTTCTGGGAGCATAAAGCCAGGGGTTGCTTCTCACGCGTATTATACTTATTTCATGAATTTCAATCCTCAGACGCGAGTTCTGGAAGACGCAAGACTTACTCCATTATCAGCAAGTGATGATTCAGCTGCAACAACCTATACTTTTGATAATTACAAGATTATGAGAATCTCAAAAACCAGTCCAACAGGGGGGGTGTTTACTGATTCAGACACCATGAATAAGTGCTCTTATTACAAGGATAAGTTCAGGCTTTGCGCAAAGCCTATTCCTGAAAAAAAGGATGGGCTTATTGAATTGAAATTTGCTATCCAGCTAAAAGACAAGCCTCCTGAGCCTGTGCAGCAAGGAACTGTGACGGTGATTGAGACAGAGCTTAGCTCTGAGTCAGAGATTTCAAAGATTCCGGGAGTGACAGACTTGCTTTCGGGATTATTAGGCCCGATTGGGTTTTTATTTGACGGGCTTGAAATACTTAATTCTATTAGCGACTCAAAAGCTGCCAGCCTTAGCGTGGTATTGGATGGTATTCCTAAGGATAAGAATGGGAAGCCTTTGGATATTGCTGGCTATGAAGTTTATTGCAATGATTTTCTGACAGAAACTCTGAACAAGGAATTCCTTGATAATTATAACCCTAACCAGTTTGTGGTCATGGCTAATAATCTAGTTAATCCGAGAGTAAGCCAGCTTGACCAGTATGTCAAGTCTAATCCATATGCAGACTTCTTATCCAGGAAAGACTGCAATGTGCCAGTAACCAAGACAACTGGTGAAACAGTTTCTGTGCCAGGCATAAAAGGAGTTTATCAGGATGGAAAACTGGTTTTTAACCTTAACAAGTGCGGAACAACCTCAATACTGCTTGACAAGCTTATAAAAAAAGATTATTGCGTCACCCTAGTGCCTGTTGACAAGAACGGCAACAAAATGAATGATTATGCTGTTAGCAATTGCGTAAAAACCAATTCTATCACAGACCTGGTTATTGATGAGCTGATAAAAAAGGAGTTGGGCTCATTTATTCCTTCAGGCTTGATTCCTCAGGATTTGCAGCCCTATATAAAGCTTCCAGACTCAAATCAAATCTTTGATGCTGTGACAGGTAAGAGAGACTTTAATCTTGTTAGCATGGTTAATACTGAAAGGCTCGGTCCCTTGCTTCAGGAATTCCTTCCAAGCTTTATGTCCAATATCACTAACAACAACATCTTGTCTAATGCTCTTATTAATTCTATGGATGGCATGAATGTGTGGGAGAAGCAGGAAGTGCTTAACACAGTTGCAGGCCAGATAAGCAATGAAGATGCTCAAATGCTCTTTACCAAGGTAATCTCTGGGGGAGATTTGACAGATGCTGCAACTAGCATGGCGCTTGAGAAAGGAATTGATTATATTGACCAGTCAAAAGCTCCTGATATTCTTAAGGAAGTGATTAGAGGAGAAAATCCTGAAAGCCTTGCCTATAGTGAGCTGATAAAAGCTGCAAATGATGAGCTTGCCTCTTATGATAAGAAAGAAGCTCTTATTGAGGTTGCGAAGAGCGGTTCTGGAGGAGATTTGCAAAACAAGATAATAGAAAAGGCAGTTAACAAAGGATGCGTGAGCTCTTATGGTGTTAATGTTGACCAGGCACTTGCATGCCTTAGAGATGATGAGATAAGCGAGCTTTATCGCGAGGTATTGTCAGATTACCAGACTTCTGATAGTGCTAAGCAAACTTTGCTTAACAAGGCAGTTGACAGGCTAGGAGACAGGGCGCCAAGCGTGCTTAAGAATGTCGTGATGCAAAGAGATTTTGGCGGGATAGCTTATGAAATGGTACAATCTGAGCTTAGCAATATGCCTGATTATGCAAAGAGCCAGTTTGTCACTGACGTGCTCCAAGGAGGAATGCCCGATTCTGAAATACTCCAATCAGAATTGTTTAAGATGATACCTGGCCTGAATAACAACATGGTCAGCAATCTTTTGTCAGATGGAAATATTAATTCTTTATTAGGAGATGCCTTGAAAACTGCCTTGGAAGGTGAAGTCAATTCTTTTGTGCAAGGAGACTGTACGCCTGCCACTACAGGCAATATATGAACTGATAATATACCAAATATTTGATTATTCTTTTCTCAAACGATAAAATTATAAATTCAAACAAACTACTTTTTTCTTATGCTTACAACAGCTGATTTATATGAGCGGCCTGGTTATGCCTTTGATATAGGCGACAGGGTGCGATTTTTTTTACTCCGAGGTCTGGAATTAATAACGAACGAGAATTTTAAAGCCAGAAGTGTATCTGTTTCACAAAATCCTAATTCAAATCGCAGAGTGACCGGGACAGTTACAAGATACGTCCCTTATAAACCAGGAGACCTGGAGATAGAATGCTCTATGTCTGATGATTATTCTTTGAGTTTAAGATTGAATCAATGTGGAGACTTGAAAATTCTGGAGTAAGGAAACATTCGAATCTATTTAGTAATACTTGATTGCTTAACAGAAGCAAAAACTATTTAAAACACAGCCCGTTGTTCATATTTTAAGAGTTAGGGGGATATTATTTAGGGGGACCTTGCTATGATTAACATTCCTTTGCCGCAGATTAAGGAGAGAATTTCTCAAAAAACAGGATTATCAGAAGACGACATTAATCAGAAGATTAAAGCTAAGCTAAAGCAGTTGCCTGGCTTGATTTCAGAGGAAGGAGCAGCTCATATTGTGGCTAATGAGCTTGGAGTTAAGCTTTTTGACATTGGCGAGAAGCTTCAGGTAAAGAATATTCTTGCTGGCATGCGCAATGTTGATGTGGTTGGCAAAGTATTGCAGAAGTATGAGCTCAGGGAGTTTAACAAAGAGAACACTTCTGGCAAAGTAGCTAACATTCTTATTGGTGATGAGACTGGAGTTGTAAGAGTTGTTCTCTGGAACAAACAGGCAGAGCTTATCAACCAGCTGAAAGAGGGCGATGTTGTAAAGGTAAGGGGCGGCTATGTGCGTGAGAATAATGGAAGAAAAGAAGTGCATCTTAATGACCTGTCCAAACTCATAATTAATCCTCCTGGAGTTGAGGTTGAAGTTAAGCCTTATATTCCTCAAACTTTTATGAGAAAGCAGATTGCAGATATAAAAGAAGATGATGCTAATGTTGAAATCCTGGCAACCATTGTTCAGGTTTTTGATATTAACTTCTTTGAAGTATGCCCCCAGTGCAGCAAGAGAGTGAGGCTTAGGGATGAAGGCTTTGCATGCCCAACTCACGGCAATGTAACTCCTGATTTTAACTATGTGCTTAACCTTTACCTGGATGATGGCAGTGATAATATCAGAGTGGTTTTCTGGAGGCAGCAGATTGAAGAATTGTTTAGCATGGACAGGTCTCAGATAATGGCTTTTAAGGATGATCCTTCAAAGTTCGAGCCTATGAAGACAGAGCTCCTGGGAAATATTATTAAGGTTAGCGGAAGAGCGAATAAGAACCAGAACTTTGACAGGATTGAACTCGTTGCTAACAAAGTTGATAAGAGCCCTGACCCTGATGAAGAGATAAAAAAGCTTAAGGAAGAAGCAGACAAGGTGGTTGAGCAAAAAGAAGAGGCTCCTGCAAGAATTGTTCCTGTTAGTGAAAAGAAAAGTTTTGAGAAAAAAGAAACAAAAGAAGATTTTGACAGCGAAGACATTAGTGATGATGAAGGTGATTTTGAAAAATTTGACATTGATAATGAGCTGGCTAATCCTGACGAGCCTTCTGAATAATCATTTCCAGCTTTTTTTAGAAAATTATATATACCCCTAGTTCAACTATTATCCTCAAGATGGCGAAGAAGAAGGAGCAAGGTTCTCTTTTTGAGATTATTGTTGTCTTATCAATAGTCTTTATTGTGGCTTTCACAGGCCAGGTATTGATTAATTATGAAAAGCAAGGCAGGATAGGAGTTTCCAGCATTACTGGCGCCAATGGTGCCACTGGGCTTGTGGTGGGCGATAGGGTTGGCGACGCTGACTGGGATCAGATTAGGAGAGAATTCTTAGATGTTGGTGTCAAGGATATTGAAGTTAATCCTCCAAGCCCTTTAATAGGAGAGCCTTTTGATATCAAGGTAAAGGTTGCCAATGAAGGATTTGTATCAACTGGAGTTCCTTTCTATATCAAGCTTGAAATTATACCTGAGGATGACAATGGCGCTGGCGCCCCAACTGTGCTTTTCACTCCCATGACCAAGAGCTTAGCTCCAGGAGAAGAATCAGGCGTGAGCTTTAAGATAGCTATGATCACTAAAGAAGGAGCTCTTAGGATAATAGCTACTGCAGATTCAACATCCAAGCTTGGTGACAAGAACACTGCTAATAACCAGCGAAGCACAACAGTTATAATAACCAATTAATATTCTGTTTCTTAAAATTATGTTATCAAATCATGTTAATATTAAATTGAGGAGATGCTAATAGAATGATGTTTATTACTCATGTGAGTTTTGCATTATTCCTTGGCTTATTTATGGTGAGCAAGATCGCTCTTCCTGTTAATCAAGTTATTTTCTTGGCAATACTTGCATTTGCTAGCCTTTTGCCTGACATTGACAGTGCTCATTCTCTTTTTGGCAGCAAGGTTAAGGTTGTGAACTTGGCTTTCAGGCACAGAGGAGTTATTCACAGCATATTCACAATGATGATTTTCGGGATAATACTGATTATTATCACACCTAATCTTTATTACTTATTAGCCTTTGTCATAGGCTATTTGTCGCACCTTATGCTTGACAGCCTTACTCCGAAAGGAGTTCCTTTGTTCTGGCCAGCTAAGAAAAGATTAAATGGAAGCATTAGAACAACAGGCTTGGTTGACTGGCTTTTGCTGTCGCTTTTCTTTATTCTAGATGTGATTTTGCTGTTATGATAAAAATTCACTACTATAGAATAAATATTTAAACACTGATAGTTTTCTCCGTCAGTAAAATGGCCAGCAATATTAGAGAGCATCCTATTTTTTTAGGCAGCCTAGAATTTGAGACAGAAGGCTCACCACTCTCACTTACCTTTTGGCAAGGAGATAAGACATATCATTTCCTGACAAATTTCATAGGAGTCTATCCTATTATCCCTCTGAGGCTTTCTATTGAGAAAAAGAAAACCAGCAATCCGATAGCTGCCAAGCAACAGAACCTTGAAGAAAGATTAACAGCTCACGGTCTAAGGCCGGCAACCGGCTTTGATGTAAAACAAGGAGAGTTTTACTCATGCATCACGAACAATGATCTTGCGCAGTTCTTCATGGATAAGAGAGATTTCTCAAAGCTCAACCCTAAGCTAAGAGAAGAATTTGCTGTTAATTACAAGCAGAGCTTTCTCTGGGATTTTGGTTACCTTATGAAAGTAGACTTTGAACCTTGGCTCACGGACATCTTAGAGGAAAAAAACAAGCTTGAGAAGGCTTTCAAGGAAGTACACTGCGAAATGCTAATAACCAATAAGTGCTTGATGCAACCTTCAGTTGCTAGCATAAAAGAGTTCATAGCCCAAGACTATAGCAAGCCTGAATTTGAAGACAAAATACTTCCTGCTGCTCTCAAGGAAATAGGCTATGAATTTAGCCAAGAAGCATTAGAAAAAATAGTGCACATCTTCAGGGAGACTAAGTACTCTCTTGACAACCCACATCATTTTCTTAATGCTGAAAAAAAGATTTTTGAGCCGCTTGGAATAACAAGAGATCATCCTTGCCTAAAACAGGCTGACCCTAAAATGCAGGAAGAGATTGATAAGTATTATGCGGGTATTATAGGAAAGAGCTTTAGCCAACGGCTTTTTGACAACTGCAATATTGTTTTCGGAGAGAACTGGAATGTCGACAGGAGGGTTTGCTCAAAATCATTTGACTACGTGACTAAGGATGATCAGGAATACCTACTCAATAGGTTGAAAGAGCTCTTGCGAGCAAGACCAAAATATATGGGCGACGAAGAATACATCAGCCACATCAAATACCAGCTTGAGGAATTATTCTTAAAGGTAAAGGATTTGAACGTAATAAGTAAGACTTCAAAAGAAGTAAGAAAATTTTTTTCACAAAAACCAGTAGGGTCAGATAATAATCAAGATTCTTTTCAAACACTTCACACCTCTGAATTAAGAGCCCGAATTGCTGAGCTTGAGAAATCAAGGCAAAGCCTGGAGCAGAGAATAAAGGGAATCAATCCTAACAACAGGCTGACCTACGATTATGAGCACCAGAGAATGCTCTTGTTCCTTGACATAATGCACAGAAACCCTGACAGCAGGATATACTTTGAGGGTATAAAGAAAAAAGAAATGCTAAGCATAGACGAGCTTTTAGCCACACCTATTGCTTTCCTTGATATTGAAAAGTTTCAGTACGGCTCAATAAAGGAGATTATCTCTGGCTGCGCAACACTGATAAATAACCTTAAAGGAGAATACCATGGCCAGCTTGATTTCTTGAGGCCATTGACCAAAGACAATATCAAGGGATTCAGGGTAAAGACTCATGAATTCTCAAAAGAGCTTGTGCGCTCAATAGCAGAATTCACTAACCAAGCAGGAACTTTTCTCCACATCACCTATGGCCCATATGATTTCCAGCACCTGAAAGCCTCAACATCATTTGAGCTAGGCCAGTCAAAAGAGATTGAGCCAAGAAAAAGAGTGCATGAGAAATTTGTTGAGAGATATGAGGTAATAGGGGTATTCATTGACATGATGGCGTGGATGAGGAACATAACGCCGCAATTAATCAATCATAGGCTTGCAACAATAATCAACTACCTCTATGAAAAAGCAGGCTCGAGCAAGAGGTTTGAGAAAACCCATACTCATGAGCAGCTAAGGGATGATGATAAGAGGGCAGAGCAGGGCATGAGCTCAAGCAATGAACTGGTAAGGAAAAGGGCTATGCAGATAAATGATGCTCTTGGGGATTATACTGTTGATGATGTTAATGAAATGGCGAAAGCGCTCCTTCATCCTAAGAACAAGTACCTGTTTGAGGATTTACGAGATGTCAGCATTGCTTTTGGCATCACTCTTGATCAGGCAGCTTCTAATCCTAACACTGCCAATCACTTGCTTGAGAAAGTTTATCACAAGCGTTTCGGAGGCTTTCTATCACCAGGCTTTTACAGGCAAAAATTCCTTGAAACATATGAGAAATTCAGGAATAATTATACAGAGTACAAAACAGACAAGCTTTTGGAAAAAGGTTTGAAGATAGGGTTTGAGAGAGGAATACAAAAGAATGTGAACATGCTCTATTTTTCTCCGGAAATGCTGATATGCGAAGCAATTTATTATCGCTATCCGGAGGTAGAGCAGTTTATTTCAAAAACCCTTTGTATGACTGACCCTGAGAGGCAGGCATCAAGGCTGCAGTATGTGAAACCATTGGTAATCAACATGCTTACAGAACTAAGCATAATAGAGGGAAAAGAAAAAGAGATTGCAATACTAAGAAACGCCTTGGCTGTGGAAAAGAGCGAAAAAAGTAAAAATGAAATCGGGCAAAAGCTTGAGCAGGCGCAAACTAGCCTCGGAAAGAAGAAATGGTTCTTCAAAGACAGGCTTTTCGGAGTAAGTGTTGATTATTTCAAGGTAAGGATAAGCCAGGCTTATCAAACTGCAGCTGATATAATGAATCAGCAAGGAATTAAGCCCTTGCAGATAAAAGGAGGGTTTGTGTTTGCAATAGAGGACTTGCCTGATGAAGTACTAAGGCAGGCAGGGCTTTTCAGGGTTGGGAAAGATATGACTATTTATAACATGAGAAAGAATGAGCTCACCCATAGGCAGGGAGAGCAGTTCGCAGGATTTCCATCAAGGCTTGACCGCTCAACCTATCATTACTCAAAATTTGAGATTAACATAATAAGAAATATTCTTGACTATGTTTTTAAGGAGAACTATATGGCTGCTCTGAGAATGATAAGCTCAGCAGCATGGAAACTTAATGACCTCGAAGCAATGATTAATAATCCTATGAAAGAAGATAATGAGAAGTTCATGCAAAGCTTGCTATGCTATCACCGAGAAAAGGCCAGGAATTTCGGAGTAGTAGGGCACAAGGAAATACAGGAGAAAAAAAAAGATAAGAACGGAAGAGAGCGCTTAGAGAAGAGGATAGAATATACCTATCGTGAATACACTCCTGACGCCAGGAGAAGCTTTAGACCAGACCCATACTATTACCAAGGAGATTTTAAGAGAAAGTTTTTTGGATGGGCAGAAGGAGACTCTGACATTGATGCTAATGCAATCATTCCAAGATTAATCGGCGGAATAATAAGCCTTGGTTGGGATAACAGCGCTAAGTCCAATAAAGAGTACGCTGATGTAAGGCAGAAGTATAAGAAAATAATTCTGGGCAGGTATTGCCCCGAGAGTGATTTTAAGAATCTTCTCCGGGCTAGCAAGGATATTGAGGAAGGAAAAGGCACGACTCTGTCATTATTTCCTGAAATGAATTAGCAAGAAAGAAATAATAAAAAAATAAGAATTTTATCCTTATCATTTAAGAATGCATGCTCCGTTCTCGCAAACATAATTAAATACCATGGTGCCATTCACAACCGGCGTGCAATTAAAATCTACGAAGAACGGCTGATTATTATAACAATAATACTCGACCAGTCTATAAATGCTAGGGCAATAGTCAGCATAGCTGTAATATGAGCTATCTGGCTTATAACCGCTCACAGTTCCTGCTATTTCCTGAATAAATCCATTGTCAGAGTCTGCGCATGATTCTATCTGAACAGGCATGGTTTTGCAAGCTCCATTATCACAACCATAGGCGCAAGGATAGTTAGCAGTGCTCTTTTCAAGCTTTCCGTTCTTGCTAGGAGAACAAAGCATTTCAGTAACCCCTGAACCAGAGCAAGAATCCACATAATCTACTCCCTTATACGTAATATAGCTTTGTTTGTAAATATCATTACCATCATGGTCAATGCAGGTCACAGGAGGATTATTTGAACGAGCAGATGCCTGTCCAGTAATAGTAATACGATTTGCTCCTGGTTGAGTGTATGTATAAGTCATAACTGGAAAAGGATTAAGAATCATTGGAACAATCATAGACATGAACACTATCCCTGCAATCGCATAAAATAAAGCCCTATTATCAGCCATGTATTTCATCCTCCTTTCTCATATAAACATTAATATGACTGGTGAATATTATCGAGTATAAAAAGATTACTGTATCTAGGCTAAATTAAAAAAAAGAAATAAAAAATTTAAAGAATTTTAAATGCAGGCTCCGTCACTGCAGCCATTAGGGCAGGTATGGCTTATTAAGCCTATACCATAAGATGTGCCTGAAGCCGAGCAATATTTTTCGTTGAGTATATTGCCAGAGCACGCATCCCATTCTTTTATTAATTCACCATTGCTTGAGACAAATCCTTCATAGGTTACATAACCTTTAATGCCAAAGACTTGGCCGCCATCAGAGTCTCTACAAGGTCCTGTATAGCATCCGCTAAAGTCAAAGGTGCAGCTTTCTGGGTTACATGCTAAGTTTCCTCCTGTGAAATCAGGAAAATTGGTGCATTGATATCCTTCTAGATTATTGCCATCGCATTGCTCGTCAAATCCTGCATCATTCGGATGCTGCACTGTAGTGTCACCGCAATAAGTGCCTGTGATGCATTCGCTCATGTCAAAGGTGCAGTCCTCGTTGCAGCTTAGGATGCCTCCAAGATAAGCTCTGCTGCCGAAATCAGTGCAACCCCTGCCATTTAAGTCATCACGATCGCATAGCTCAACAAAATGTAAATCATTAGGCTGCTGAATAACACCATCACCGCAAAAAGTTGAAAAGCAACCAGATTTATCAAACTTGCATTCATTTGTACAAGACAGGTTTCCTCCGAAATACCCAAGCCTTTGGCAATCAGCATAGTTTAAATCATTTCCATCGCATTCTTCCATCCACCATCTATCGTCATTAACAATTCCATCTCCGCAGGTGGCAGGAACGCAATCAGACATATTGAGTCTGCAATCACTAGTGCAACTTAGAGTGCCATATCCTGCTTCCAATGATTCGCAAGTTTGGTTGCCAAGATTAGTGCCCTCACATTCTTCATAACCAAAAGTAAATATGTCATCTCCGCACCTTGGCTTAATGCAGGCTCCATCAGAGCATCCTACCTCGCACCGTACTCCTGTTCTTGCTATGAATCCGTTCGGCCTACAAATAAATTCAACAATTGAATCGTTATCTGGCTGGCACCTATCCTGCTGTTCTTCAACTTCGCCTGTTTGTTTTATCGTTGACCTGGTTGTTCCTTTGGTGTATCTTCCCTCTCCGTATCCATTAATAGGGGTATTATCTGAGTCTGTGCAAGTCAAATCATATTTTTGTGGTAGGCATCTGCCATTAAAGCATCCATTAATGCAGCCGCCTCTTACGCCTTCATAATAAGTAGATCCCTCTATGCGACCCACAACATAAGCATTTTGTCTACTACACTCATATTCGTACAAATAAGGGTATTCTGTAAAAGTATCTCCTCCGCATTCCTCTGTGTATGTGGTGCCAGAGATTGTTTTAGTTCCCCTTTTAAAAATATCATAGCCGCCGTCACTGTCAGTGGTGCAGTTAGTTGTTCTTGTGCATCTGCTTGTATCATACAGGCAATTTGTGCAGCTTATGTTGCCAGATAAGAAGCCAAAGTCAGAGCATTTCCTGATTGTGCTCCCGTCACATTGCTCATTCATTCCTTGACTGGTATTTATTTCAACCATTCCATCACCGCACCAACCACCCCTTGCTCCTGTGCATAGATGAGTGTTATATTTGCAGTCCTGCAAGCAAAATGCTGTTCCTGATGTAAAGCTTGTGCTAAGATTTTGGCAAGGCATTGTCATGTGTCCATCGCATTGTTCACCAGGATGGATAATTCCATCACCACATACTGCAGCAACACATTTGCTTGTGTCAAGGGTGCAGTCTGATTTACATGAGAGTGTTCCGCTCAAGAATCCTAAGCTTTGGCATGTGCCGCTGATAGCTGTTCTGTCGCATGTTTCTCCTCGCTCAATAATGCTATTACCGCATACTGGTTGTACACAAATTCCATTGCTGCAGAATTTCGGGTATGGGCATTCTGGGTATGAACCAAACATGATATTATTATCGCATCTGAACTCATAAACTTGGTTTGTGTTGTAGCAGCTGTCAACGTATGTTCCTCCTCTCCAGATTGTAGTTCCTTTGACATCAAGGTTTATTCCACCATCAGAATCATAACATTTGCATTCTCCGCCAGAGCAAGTTCCTGGGCAGGTTATTGTTACGGAAGTACGGTCTGTTCCTCGTGCATTGCATATATATTCTGTTAAGGTTTTATTATCTCTTCCGCATTTGTCTGGGTATGAATTAAGGAGTTTTTTTGTATAGTTATTATATACGTTGACCGTCCCTACAAAAAATGCTTTTTGCCCTCCATCAGTGTCACTGCAAATAGTGTTGCTAGTCTTGCTAGCTGCTCCGAAGGTGTCAGTTCCTTCTTTGGGTGTCATAATCCCCATAAAGCCGCTAATAACTAATATTCCTATCAATGCGATAATCAGACTTCTATCAATTGCCATTTTTACTAGCCTCCCTCTTATTGATTAACCTTTCTGAATTCATCCTATATATAGCATGCTAAGCGCATAAATATTGTTAAGAGTAGCAGAATTAGTTAGTACAAAAGTCTCTACCATTGCTCCGATTACAAATATAATGATTGCTGCTATGAACAAATAATAGTTGTCCTTGAACACTTTTTGCAACCTTGGCTGCTGGAATAATCTAATAATTACATGAACCATTGCGGTTATTAGTATGATGGTAATCAAGCTGAAAACAACAGGGTCAGCCATTCCAAGCAACTGATTATAAGCTATTTTAATCACTAGCATAAGCCCTACTCCTCCGATAAGGTAGAATATGAAGTTCTTAATATCAGATTTTTCCTTTATAATCTCATCAGATATTACATTGCCAGATATAGCTGCCAATATATAAGCTCCTCCTTCAAGGATGACATGAGGCAAAGTTATTGCAAAGAGAACCAGCAAATAATACCAGTGGCTTACTCCACCATGCAACCCTGCTGTTAATGCCCTGTAGCCGAACAATACTCCCCAGCTGCTAGCATTCCAGGCAATGAAAAAGATTGCTCCGTCACCAACAATAATTGCAATAAGAAAGCAGGCTAATAGAACCCACCAATTATTGGTTAATATGCTGAAAAAAGTTCCTGTGTCAATAGCCCTGCCCCTAAGCGCAGGGTCAACAAACAATTGCTCCTTTAAAATATCAAAAGTGTTAAAGCCGAGTTGAGGCAGGATGAATGAGAAGAACATATAAGTCAAGTATATGCCTAAGAAGATTGCAAAATAAACCTTTATTGCCTTGTTATGCTTAAAAAAATGCTTGATAGAAGCAAAACTTTTCAAGGAAAACTGATGCTCTTTCTCTTCTTCTCTCTCTTCCTTTTTGAAAAGCTTCTGAAGATAAGGAAGGATGAACAAGGAAGTGAAAATAACAGACACAATGCCTGCGTTAGCACCGAACAACAAACGGGCAGCAGCAATTCCAAGGACAGAATAAACCACAGCAATAATAAAAGCATAGATAACTCTTTTCTCAAGCCAATCCTCAGGAAACAAGTGCTCTAGGACCATTAACTATTCCCTGAACTAGCGAATATAAAAAGGTTTGGGTTAAGTAAAATAAAAAGAGAAGAAAAAATAAAAAAGAACTTTACTTATACAGAAGGCCGAGTTTCGAGTCTGCACATACTGCTGCAACCATCCCCATTCATAATGTTGCCGTCATCACATTGCTCGGTACCCTCTACTAAGTTATTACCACAACGTCTCATAGGAGCCACAGGCGTTTTTGGTACGCACCTATTCATGTCGAACTTGCAAGCAGAACATCTGAGTTCACCGCCGATATATCCAAAGCTTACGCAGGTTTTAGCATTCATGTCAGGCAAATCGCATTCCTCTCCATATATGTGATCTATTCTACCATCGCCGCAGCTGGCTATAGTTGCCCTTCCCGTTGTATCGGTTTTTGATTGGGTCACTATTGCTCCAACAGCACAAGCCATTATTACTATCCCTACAACTGCATATAATAAGCTTCCACCTTTTGCCATGATTATCACTCTCCTGTTTTTTGTTAAAAACCTGTTATTAACCTGTTTTTTGATTGTTTAGTATATAAATTTTTCCTCGCTAGATGCCTTTTGCTATCAAGGTACACAAGCACCGTTGCTGCAACCATTAGCGCAAGTTACTGTCTGGCCTATTATTGCCTTGAAGTTAATTGTCTTGTCTATGTCAGAGTCAGATAACGCTATGTTTTGTATTCTGAACTGCAGCGGTACTCCTTGCACTATTAGCTCTCCTATTCCATCAGCTGCTATATCAACTTTTACGTCATAACCTACATCCAAGTTCTTGAAAGTCGCAATTCTATTGGTTGCTGAATAGGCCATGTATTGCAAGTGAACTTCGTTCTTGTTGACTGTAGTATAGAAGTGATCTTTTTTCATTATGTAGCCATCACCACAGTAAAGGTTCATTATATCCCTGTTGTTCAGGCAATAATCCTGCTTGCTCAGGAATCCGAATGATGTTATTGCAGGATTCTGGTATTCAGCATCTGGGTCTGTGTCATCACAAATAGGGTAAAGCTCATCCTTGAGGCAGAAAGTTACAATTCCGTTCCATTGGGAAGTCATAACTTCAAATATTTTCACTGTTACCCCGCTGCCAAGGTTGTCGGATTCTCCTACATTTAGCTCACTGGTAAGTACCCCATTAACACTTAGCTTTGCTGTATGCCTATCTTCACTAATGAATGCGGCAGTGGCTTCATAATCCCAGCCTTCGATTGAATAAGTCCTGGTCTCTCCATCTTTCATCGTGTCAACTACGCCTCCTTCACAATAATATTTAGGAAGAGATGGCCCTGTTCCAGGATTCTTCATGCAGAACTTGGCATGGTATGCACTAGAGTCTGAGGTTATTTCTTGTATTTTTATGTTTGTGTCATCTCCTAGCAATTCTGACTGGCCAACTGCCAGTTCCTTGGTGACAATTCCGTTAATAGACAATTTTGCAGTTTGTTTTACATTGTCAATCATGATTGAAGTTACTTCATAATCCCTACCATTCATGGTGTAAGTCTTTGTCTGGCCAACACCTGAATAATCAATAGTGTCTTCTATGTCGCAGTCAGGGTTAACGCAAGCGCCATTCTTGCAAGCCTTACCTTCTGACATACAATTATAATTAACAGATTCAATCTTGTTCTTGTTGCAGTAATATTCCTTGAGATTAGAATTGTCAATACAAGAGTCTAATGAAGTAGTCTTGCCTGCAGTGACCTTACCAGCAGCAGCATAATTCTTTGCTCCATCAGTATCTATGCAAACTGATGCTACGCCACCTTTTTTTTCTGCTTTTCCTGCTTGGCCAACAAGGCTATAGTTGACTATCCCCATAATAATGAGAGCAAGAACTACTATCCCTATCACTACAATAATTAAATTATTCTTTTTAGCCATTTTTATTAGCCTCCTTTGATAGATAAGATAACCTTTAACCCCTGATTTAGTCTGGTTTAATTGCCAGATATAAAAATGTTTCTTAAAATCAAATCTGCACAGGACACACTGGACATGTCGGCGTAGGGTATTTAAACAACAGATTACTACTACCTCTTAAGGCATTTGAAAATGCCCCTCCGGTTCCCCGGCACCTTGTTGTGCCTAATTCTAAGGGAGCTTTGAAATAAAATGCGAAAGCAAAGGAGGAAATAAAATGGAGAAAGAAAAAAACCCAACAGAAAAAAGGTTTTCTGAGCGTTCGGAAAAACCGAACCAGCCTGTAAAGAAGTTTAAGGCAGGCGCGATTTCTGCAACTGTCTGGGAAAACCAGGCGCAGAACCAGCAAGGAGAGAGCGTGAGCTATAAGAGCGTAAGTTTTGACAGGACTTACAAGGACGCTAATGGCGAGTGGCAGCATACCAACTCGTTAAGAATGACTGACCTACCGAAAGCAACATTAGTTCTGAGCAAGGCTTATGAGTTCCTTGCTCTTAACAGTCCAGAAGCAGATGAATAAAAGGGTGATTCTTATGCAGCTATTACAAACAGTTAAGCAAGTAGAAAAATTTAAAACCAAGAAGGAGGTTCCAGGCACTATGGCTTCTAAAAAAGAGAAGGAGATAAGCATTGAGGACTTGCCAGGTATTGGCGCAGCAACAGGGGAAAAGCTCAGGTCAACAGGTTTTGACACTTTGCTGGCTATTGCAGTAGCCACTCCCGGTGAGATAGTGGATGCTGCAGGAGTCACAGAGGCTACTGCAAGGAAAGCTATCAAATTTGCCAGGGACAACCTGAATATGGGTTTTCAGTCAGGAATTGAGTTGCTTGCCAAAAGAGATAATATTGAGAAGATAAGCACTGGCTGCAACAACCTTAACAAACTCTTTGGCGGTGGATTAGAAACCGGTGCTATTACTGAATGTTTTGGCCAGTATGGTAGCGGTAAAACCCAGTTGGGGCATATGCTTTCTGTTCAGGTCCAGTTAAAAGACCCTGATGCAGTAGCAATATATATAGACACTGAGAACACTTTCAGGCCTAACAGGATTAAGCAGTTTGCAGAAGGAGCAGGAGCAGATCCTGAGAAGATTCTTAAGAACATCAAGATTGCAAGGGCTTTTAACTCAGACCACCAGATGCTACTGGTTGACAAGGCAGAAGAGCTCATAAAGCAAGGGCTCAAAGTCAAAATAATAATTGTTGACTCATTAACAGCTCATTTCAGGGCAGAATTTGTTGGCAGAGGAACCTTGGCTGAGAGGCAGCAAAAGCTTAACAAGCACATGCACGCCTTGGCAAAGCTAGCAGACATGTACAACCTTGCAATCTATGTGACTAACCAGGTCATGGCAAGGCCTGACACATTCTTCGGAGACCCAACAGAAGCAATTGGAGGCAACATAGTAGCTCATAATAGCACTTACAGGGCTTATTTGAGAAGAGGCAAGAAAGGCACAAGAGTTGCAAAGCTTGTTGATGCTCCAGACCTGGCTGACAATGAGACTATCTTCATGGTGACTGAGAAAGGCATCATTGATGTTGAGTAAATTATTTTATTCTTTTTCTTATTTCTTTATAGCCCCAAAAAGTTAAGATTGAATAAAAAACAAATTATGAAAGGATTCTTCAATTCAGTTAAAAAACGTAATTAAATAATTTAGCATTTATTTACGTGCTTGCTTTACTGCAGTAATACATACCAATGGCAGTTGTACCTGTAACTTTACCATCCTCTATTTTCGGAGTTATTGATTTCGTACAATGATCCATCCACTCAGCTTTATAATACTCTTCCGAGCTAGCTCCTGCAACTGTTGCAGAATTCCAGAATGACTCAATCCGACAGCAAAAAGCTTTTGAATATATTCCTCCTGCTCCTCCAACCATAGATTCTTTCTGCGCTGGTTGTGTTACTACCCCGAGAGTAATAGCCAACACAAAAATTCCTATTACCGCAATTAATAAGCTTCTGTCTTTTGCCATGATTATCAGCCTCCTGTTTTGATAAGATAATATCTTCTCTATAGATTTTTGGATTAACTAGTATAAATATTTATTCTTTAAGCTCTAGCTCTCTTATCTCTGCAACTTCAAGCAGAGGCAAGAAAGGCACCGGGGTTGCAAAGCTTGTTGATGCTCCAGACCTGGCTGACAATGAGACTATCTTCATGGTGACTGAGAAAGGCATCATAGACGTTGAATAAATTATTTTGTTTTATTTTTTTATCTTTTTTCTTCTGAAATCTTTTCGCTTCTTCTAAAATTCCTCTAAAAACTCATCATAGCATTATTTAAACCAGTGATTTTTTAGCTTTATTCAGTCAAAACATTTAAATAGTATGCTTGAGACATACTATTATTGTGGCTTCAGAAAGCAAGGAGAACAATGTGCTGAAACTAATCCTGGAGAACAGCCCGACCAGGCAGTGGCATTTTGAGGAAATAGTCAAGCAGGCCAAGGTTACTAGGGCTGTTGCCAATAAATGGCTCAGGAAATACTGTGAAGAAGGATTGTTAAAGAGGATAAAAGAAAAAGGAAGGTTCCCTTTCTTCACAGCAGGCAGCAATAATCCTGTTTATCAAGCCAAGAAAAGGCTTTATGCATTAGAGCAATTATACCAGAGCGGATTAATAGCCCAACTCATCAATTTGAAGAACGCAAAGACCATCATCCTGTTCGGGAGCATTGCCAAAGGCGACTGGTACAAGGAGTCTGACATTGACATATTCATTTATGGGAGCTCAGAAGGATTGGAAAAAGAAAAATATGAGAAAAAACTAAGGAAGAGCATTGAGCTCCATGTTTTTGAAAGCAGGAAAGAGATAAAAGAAGTCAAGACAGGGCTCATCAATAATGTGATTAACGGCTACCTCATAAAGGGCCAGGTCCAGGACTTTGCAGAGATGAGCTAAAATGAAACAGACAATTGATGATTTAGACAGAACATATGACGTATGCCTGGCTAACGGAATGTTCAAGGAAAAGAACACAGTAGATATCGAGCTAATCAAGTCATTGAAGGAAATGGCTGAGAAAGGGCTTGAGTTCATAAAGAAAAAATCCAAGGACATAAAGAAAGACAGTTCCGAATGGACTTTTGTCTTTAGGGATTATTATGAGTCACTGAGAGCATTAATAGAAGCTATTCTGCTGTTTGATAGAATAGAAGCAGACAGCCACCAGTGCAAGAACGCTTACATCTGCGCAAAGCACTCTGGGCTAGAGCTTGACTGGGAGTTCCTAGAAATAGCCAGGCTGAAGAGAAACGCGATAAACTACAAAGGCCAATTATTAATTTATGATGACTGGAACAGGCTCAGCATACAATTCGATCTTCACATAAGCGCCTTAAGTAAAGAATTAGATAAAAAGCTAGGCAATAAATAAGAAAAATGATTGGTAATTTTATTTAATCAGCCTTAGTTCTCTTATTTCTGCGCACTTCAGATATTTAATCCTGCGATGATTTGAAGGGTTTTTATTTAGAAAGCCTGTCTGCAATACTTGAAGCGGATCTCCATGAGATACTAGCAATATTTTCTTGCCAGAATATTTCTTTTCCAACCCAACAACTAACGAGGTTGTTCTTTCAAGCAAACGGTTCACGCTCTCAACTCCATCCTTTTCAAAGCCAGGATTCATGCAGTCATGCTCCCACGCCTTTAGGTATTCAGAAACAGGAGCCAGGTTCCACTTGCCAAAGAACCTCTCTCTTAACTTTCTTGTGATATGAATTGGTTTAGTTCCTAAGAACTCGCTCGCTAGTTCTGCAGTCTGCCTTGCCCTCTTGAAAGGAGAACTGTAAATAATAGCGTGTTTGTCAAGTATTTTATTCTTCTTAATAGAGTCTAAAACTTGATTTTTGCCTTTTTTAGTAAGCTCAAAACTAGCAATCCCTTTTTGTAGTTCGCTGACAATTATTTTCTGAACATTTGCAAGGCTCTCCCCATGCCTGATTATGAAATACCTATTCCTTAGCTTGGTCAATTCTGCCAGATGGTTCATGCAAATGCCGTAATTATTGAATAATAAAAACTTTTCCTTTGACACCCTGTTTTTTTAGCTAAATTTATAAATAAAACCGCATTTTTCCCTCTTAAATTCTTTATTAAGGAGGGTAACCCAATGTTTGGACAAAGAAGAAGATTTGCCCCTGTTAAGGAGGGCGATGAATTGGATGTAAAGATAGAGGCTGTTGGCGAAAAAGGCGACGGCATTGCCAAGAAGCAAGGCTTTGTATTATTTGTGCCCAATGCTAAGACCGGAGACGAGGTCAGAGTAAGAGTAACCCGAGTTCTTAGGAATGCAGGCTTTGCAGAGGTGATTGGCGGAGCAACTAGTACGCCAGAATCAACACCAACTCCTAAAAAGGAAGAGGATGAGGTTTCAGAGCTTGAAGAAGAGTCCAAGGAGCGTGACTCAGAGGACTTTGGAGAGGATTCAGCACAAGAGCCAGAGGCAGAGGAAGTTGCAGAAAAGTCAGATGATGAGCTTGATGAGACTACTGAAGACGAGACTGCTGAGAAAGAAGCTGACGACTCTGAGACAGTTGAATAATAAGGCTTAATAACAAACTTTTTAACTTCTTTTTCTATTCTTATTTTTTAACATGAGATTATTCATAGCAATAGACATGCCAGAAAAGGCAAAAGACAATATTGAGAAACTAAAGCAAGAGCTTAAAGGGATAAAGGGAGTCAAGCCTGTTGATAGGGCTAATATTCACCTGACCTTGAAGTTCCTTGGAGAAAGAACTGATAACAGTGCTGACGAGATTGTAAGAGCCCTCGGCCAAATAAAGTTTAAGCCATTCAAGATTTCTATTAGCAAAACAGGCGTCTTCCCAAATGAGAACAGGATTCAGGTTCTCTGGGTGGATGCAATGCCAGCAGAGCCATTGTTTGAGCTCAAAAAACAGATTGATGAAGCACTGCCAAGATTCAAGGATGACCATGCTTTCAAGAATCATATAACCTTTGCAAGGATTAAGTACATTGCTAATGAATCTGACAAGAAGAAGATACTTGATATCCTTAAAATTCCAGTTGCCAAGATAGAGTTTAAAGTTAACAAATTCAGGCTGTACAAGAGTGACTTGACCCCTAAAGGGCCGATGTATGATGTTGTGAAGGAATTTGCTTCTGATTAATATCATGATATAACTCTCTTTCGAAATCTTTTCGCTTCTCATAAAATATTTTCAAAAATTCACGATAGCATTATTTAAACAAGTACCTCACAAGATTTAAATATGAGATTAAGCTACTTTGAAGGCATGAAGACTTTCACTGCTATCATTAGGAAAGGTGAGAAGATGTATGTTGCACTCTGCCCTGAAGTTGACGTGGTAAGCCAGGGGCGCACAGTTGATAGTGCTTTGAAGAATCTTAAGGAAGCAGTTGAGCTCTACATCGAGGAGATGGGCATGCCGGAAGGATTTGAGAATAAAGAGGCTTTCATTGCTCGCTTCACGGTGGTAGAGGATGCAAAAGTTGCCTAGATTTTCTGGCAAGGAAGTCGTGAAAATTCTAGCTAAAGCCGGCTTTTTTCCTGCAAGGCAAAAAGGAAGCCATATCATCATGGTAAAGCACACTGAGCAAGGCAAGAAATCACTTGTTGTGCCTAACCACAGAGAAATCGATAAAGGAACACTTCTAGAAATCATAAGGCAGGCAGGATTGAGTAAAGAAGAATTCTTAAAATTGGCCTAACCTCTTCTGATGAGCCGTAACCTTTTTAAATCCCTGTCTTTTCTCAGAGCATAAAGCCCCGCCTTGAGGATAGCCGGAAGGGACTCTTGGCTTAACAAAAATAGCATAGCAATTTTTGGTCAAAAATTCTTTGCGAATTTTTGTAACTGCAATGGGCGATAATAAGAGCAGTAAAGAGTTCTAGCTCATTACTGTTAATAAAAAAATATTAGGAGGAATATAAAATGGAGCAAGAGCAATTATTAGTTCCAAATGATGAGTACCTGAAATCAGGAATACACATAGGCACCAAGTTCAGGACCAAGTATATGGGAAATTTCATCTACAAGACCAGGCCTGACGGCTTGAGTGTGCTGAATGTCCAGCAAATAGATTTGAGGATTAGAGTACTAATTAATTTCTTGTCACAGTACGCTCCTCAGGATATAATGATAGTAGCCAGGAGAGAGAATGGCTGGAAGCCTGCTAAGCTATTCGGAGAGCTTACAGGAGCAAGAGTTTATACTGGCAGATACCCTCCAGGAATACTCACCAATACCCAGCTAAAAAAGTTTGTTGAGACCAAGATAATATTAGCAACAGACCCTTGGCCTGACAGGAATGCTGTTGATGATGCTTTTAAGATGGGCATACCAGTGATTGGCCTTTGCGACACCAACAACCAGGCTAATAACCTTGACTTGGTAGTTCCTTGCAACAACAAAGGAAAGAAAAGCCTTGGATTATTATTCTACCTCTTAACCAAGGGCTACCTTGAGAACAGGGGTATGATTAATAAGGGAAGCTTCACCAAGGTCATAGATGACTTTGCAGAAGAATTATAAATTTTTTAATTTTCTTATTTTTTTTCTAGAATTCTTATTTTTTTATCTATCAACTTCTTTTATCCCTTCATCAATTATCCTGAACATTATCTTCTTGCCTTCCTCTATGCTGCGATGCTTTCTGATGATGGCTATCCTGTTAGGCCCAGAAGTCTGCAGTTCAATCAGGCACTTGCTCATGTTCCTTATGATAGCTCCGCCTGCAAGGTTGACTTTGCCTTTTTCCTCAAAATCAGCATAAACCTGGGCTGTCATGATGACTGGAATGTCTTTTTTCCTTGCAATCTCAAGCAAGTCATGCACCTGGGTCGCCATGATATTGTTTAGTCCGCGATTGTCATCTCCCTGGAGAGCAGCCCTGTAGAGCGAGCTGATGCTGTCCACAAAAATTATTCCGATATCCTGCTTAAGGAGAGTTTTCAGCTTAGCAATGCTAGCTTTCTGCTCCTTGAAATTAGTAGGTTTTAGGAATATAATCCTTTCAAGAGCTTTCTTGTAATCAGGGCATAGCTGCTTGAACCTGGTGGTTGAGAAATTGCCTTCTGTATCAATAAATATTACCTTATGCCCTTTTACGCTATTAGCAATGCAAAGCAAGCACAAGTTGCTCTTGCTGCTGCCAGCAGGACCATAAATAGTTGTAATGACGCTCTTATCATAGCCTCCTTCCAGAAGCCAGTCCATGACAGCAGTGCCAGTACTGACTTTAGTTTCCATAAGGGGATAGAATTTGATGGTGTATATATTGTTTTCGGCAAAATTTATTTTGTCGAATCAGTAAATTGTAAATTTACTGTTTTTATTCCTTGCTCGTTCCCATACAAGTCTCATACATTGTTCTTAAGCCTTGCTTTAAAGTTGCTGGGTCTGCTACTTTGGCGTGAACAAATGGCTTGATAACCCATTTTTCTGCAAGAGCTGGGTTTAGAAAGATAAAGGTCAGGTTTTGCTTTATCTTGAACAAGTCCCAGTTATCAACCAACACCTTGAAGTTGTGCTCATTGCAATTGCACACCAAGGTTGCTGTCTCATTATTAGCTATTGCTTTTATTTTTCCAAGCTCAAGGTTTTCTGAGCAATAATAAATAGCTTTCCTGCCTTCCTTGTATTCGCAGAGAACCTTATCACCTTCTTCCTTGTAGCTGACCAAATCCTTGGTTACAAGGTCTTTTTGCTTGATATGATGAATAGTCCACTCTTTCAGATTCATGATTATCTCCTCTTATAAACCAGAAAAACAAAGTAAGGTGCAAGGAAACATATGAAATAAACAATACTGACCATTACAGGGTTGTGCAGGTTCATTATACCTAAGCTGATGTTGAACGCATTAACCCTATTAACAACTATGAAGAAATTGAAAATAGCCACGATGGGTATGAGCAAGGATATTAACAAGTGATAGTGGCGCTCAAGCCAGTGCAAGTCCTTGATAATGATAATGATTAATGCTCCTAGCAAGAAGCCGAAAACTCCTGCTATTATATATGTCCAAAGATTATTGCTGACTACAAGTATTGGAATCATGATTAAGGACAGGATTACAGTGCCCAGTATTCCTATAATCAATGTGAACCAGTAAAGGCTGTCCTCAACATTCTTAATATGAGGATGCTTGCTCTTCTCAGCCTCTGCGTATATCCTATCAGCCCTAGTAATCTCTTCCTTGCTCCAGCCCTGCAGGTGAAGATGTTTTTTTCTCATAGCTCTGACTTAAGTTTGAGAGTTATTTAAATATTGCTATTTGTTTAAAAGTTAGAATCTATAAGCTATAAAGCTTTCAGCATCGGATTTTTCAGACAGATGCTTATTGTGGATTTAAAAAGTGCGAATTAACTTCTTCAGCAGTTAACGCTGTGTTGTAAATCTTTACTTCATCCATTGTGCCTTTGAAATAAGCTCCTGACCAGCCAGGCGTGTCAAAGCCCATGCTTAGTGGGGTGTTGCTTCCTATGTTCCCTGTTTGAGTGGTTGTACTTTGACAACACCACGCTAAGGTTCCGTCTATGTAAAGGTTTTGTCTTACCCCATCATAAGTTCCTACTAAGTGATGCCACTGATCATCTGCCAAAGTAAATGTTGCTTCTGCTGTTGCTTCTCTTCCTGCAGTGTTATAAGTCCTGAAATGAACTTTGCCATCCAGATATCTGAGAGTAAAGCCGGTCCATGGGCTTACTGTTAGTGCTTTGGTTATTATCTCTCTGTTGCCGCCATCCGTTGTCTTCACCCATG